>JAAYKS010000440.1 GCA_012522285.1 Clostridiaceae bacterium
CCAACGACGTCGAGCGGGTCGTACTGCACGCACCCCAGGCGGCGAACCGCGTCAATAATTCTGTTTCCGATCTCAACCGGATCCGGCTCTGCATGCGGGGCGCTCCCGCCGTCGCCGGTGTCGAAATGGAGACAGGCGAGATAGTCGCCCGCCTGTTCTCTGGTGATGGTAAGATCGGGATGTTTGCTCATGTCCGCCTCCCGCCGTGTTATGTACTGCCGTTCCTCTGCTAAATTGGACCTCTGTTGTCCCATTGTACAACAGGAATAAAACAAATGTTCTGCTTGTTTCGTTTCCTTTTCTTATTTATCGGAAGTTGTGCCATAATCAGAGAAACGGTATCCAAGCCGGCCGGATGAGAATATCCGGCCATCCCGCACGGAGGACATTGCTTTGGACCGAAAAGAACGAGCGGTACGCATCTTGTTCTTGGTGTTATTTCTGTCGATCGTCGGCATCTGCGTCGCTGTTTTGCTGTCGGAGCGGAGCGACCGGCGGGTGTACTTCAACCAGGGGATGGCCACGGCGGTCGCTCTGACCACGCCGTTTCTGTTTGAAATCGGTCGAAGACTGCGCGTGCCACCAGTCACGAAGGCCATCATGCTGATTTTCATTTATATCGGCATGTTTCTGGGCAGCGTAAACGAGTGGTATTACCGGTTCTGGTGGTGGGACGCGATGCTCCACTTCACATCGGGTCCCGCTGTCGGAATCGCCGCCTACTCCATCGTACTCGCGGCGCGCAACCGCACACCGGGAGACCGGGGCCCTTCACACGGGATCTCTTTGCTGCTGATCTTCTGCTTTATTATGACTATCGGCACGATCTGGGAAATCGTGGAATACACGCTGGACTCCGTGCTGGGTATGAATATGCAACGCGATCTGGACGGCGGCGGTCTTTTGGACACCATGACCGACATCCTGCTCAACACCCTCGGCACGATCGTATTTACGCTGATCGCACACCACGGACTCAAGGGACGGGTGCCGATCTTGGAACGTCTCGCGATCCGACCGGTCAAACGGATCCGACAAGCCGTCTCCACCGAAAGTGCGAAGTCGTCAGAAATCAAGGAGACGGTGCAATAGACAGGTTGCCTTTAGGGCTTCACGTATGGCAGGGCTCGCACGTTCCAGGGATTTTTTCTTCCGGTTCGATCCAGGACCGCCCATCTTGTGTTAGCAACCGGCTGGCGGCGTCCGGGCCGGCGGATCCGCGAGCGTAGGGCTCTATCCCCACGTTTTCGCGCTGCGCCTGAATGCAGTCGACCAACGTCCACGCCGCTTCGATCTCATCCCACCGCGTAAACAGGTTGAGATCCCCGACCCACGCGTCGCGGAGCAGCCTTACATAGGCGTCGGGCGACTGCCCGGGAAACCGGCAGGTCTGACAGAAGTCCATGTCGACTTGTGTGACGGTGGAAACCGTTCCCGGTTGTTTGATATTGAACTGCAGATTGACCCCTTCCTGCGGCTGGACCCTCAAAAGCAGCACGTTGGGCTGTTCGAATGGCTCATTCCCGCCATAAGGAACCGGTTTGAACACCACCGCGATGTCCGCAGCGCTGCGGTCCAGCGCCTTGCCCGACTTTAAGTAGAACGGAACCCCCCGCCACCGCGGATTGTCCACCTCCAGCCGGAGCGCGGCAAAGGTCTCGGTCGCAGAGTCTGGTTCGACGCCCTTTTCCTCCCGATATCCCGGCTGCTCTCCCGCGGCGGCATACTGCCCCAGTATGATGCCGGGATCTTTTTCGTCCGGGTGGAACAATCGCAGCCCTCGGAGGACCTTTACCTTCTCGTCCCTTACGCACTCGGTTTCAAAACAAGCTGGTTTTTCCATCGCCAGCAACGCCAACAGCTGTAACAGATGATTCTGCACCATGTCGCGCAATGCACCGGCGTGGTCGTAATAGCCGCCCCGCTGGTCCACACCGCCTGACTCCCGGACGCTGATCTGGATGTGGTCGATGTGCTCTGTGTTCCACACCGGTTCGAACAGGCGGTTGGCGAAACGCAGCACCAGGATGTTCTGGAGCATTTCTTTGCCCAGATAGTGGTCGATCCGGTAAATTTCGTTTTCCGTAAACCGCCGATACAGGCCTTCGTTGAACGCTTGTGCGCTCGCGAGATCCCGTCCGAACGGCTTTTCAACCATCAGCCGCCGGAACCCTCCGTTCCCCACCTGGCCCGTCCGGCCGGTATGCTCTGCAATCACCGGGAACAGGTCGGGGGCGGTCGCGAGAAAGTAAATACGGTTGTCTCCCAGGTCGCGTGCCCGGGCCAACGCATCCGCACGACTGCGGAGTTCGTCGTAGGCATTTGTGTCACGCATATCCATCCGGTGGTAGTAGAACCGCTCTAAAAATGCCGGATCGGGTGCCGTTGCTTCGTCCGAAGTCTCGGCGATGGCTTCTGCGATACGCGCTCGATACGAAGCGTCGTCCCAAGGACGCCGTCCGATGCCCAATATCGCCGCTTTCTCCGGGAGATCTCCGCCATCGTGCAAAGATCGGAGTGCGGGAAACAGTTTTTTTGCCGCCAGATCTCCTGTGGTTCCAAAGAGAATCAACAGGGCTGGTGCGAGAACAATATGCTTTTCCATGAAATCAGTATAGGCCATCTTGCCGTGAGATTTGGTAACACCGGATCGACTTTATGAAACAATCCGTCGACAACCAGGGAGTGCGCAGCCCGGTCAGGCTCTCACGACCACGTTTGGCTGGAACGCACGCATCCGCACGGCGGCCTGCTCCAACTCTGCCGCCGTCATCGCGGCGGCGGCGATGCGGAATCGGTCTTCCGGTCGAAAGACCTCCGGTCGCCGATAGGGCTGCAGTGCATAAAGCGGCACCGGAGGCAGCGAAGCCGACATTTCCACAAGGTCGTCTTCCGACAATTGCGGGATAACCGTGGTACGTACTTCCCAGCTGACGCCCGATCCGGCGGCGAGCCGCGACAGGACCGCCACCGATTCCCGGACATTTTCCGCCACTTCCGGCCCGCATCCGCAGACATCGGGATAACGGGCCCAGGGGGCTTTGACATCCATCGCGACATAGTCAGTCAGCGACGACGGTTTCGCCTGGATCAACTGTTCCAGCATCGCCGGATGGCCACCGTTGGTGTCGAGCTTGACCGCGTATCCCATCTCGCGCAACAAACGCAGGAACGCCGGCAGGCCGGGCTGGATTGTCGGTTCTCCTCCTGATACGACCACCCCGTCCAGCACACCGCGACGCTTGTCCAGAAAGGCTACGACGTCCGCGAGTGCGATTTCCGGTGCCGTGGCTCCGAGCAGCAGACGGTTGTGGCAATAAAAACAGTCCAGATCGCAGCCGGCGGTGAACACGACCGCAGCGAGATGTCCGGGGAAGTCCACGGTGGAAAATCGGACCAACCCTGCCAGTATCATGCGAGTTCGGAGGTGCGCATCACATACTTTGTCCGCTGCCGATATTCTTCCTTCTTCCCCTTGTGGAAGTTCTGCACCGGCCGCAAATAGCCGACGACCCGACTCCACACTTCGGCATCCGCCCCGCATTCGGGACAGGTGAAGTGTTCTCCGACGAGATAGCCGTGTGTCGGGCAGATCGAAAACGTGGGCGTCAGCGAAATATAGGGCAGCTTGTAGTTCTCGAATGTTTTGCGGATCAGTTTTTTTGCCACCTCGATATCCGGGATCCGTTCGCCGAGGTAGAGATGCAACACGGTGCCGCCGGTATAGCGGGACTGCAACTCGTCCTGGAGATCCAGCGTCTCAAAGATGTCGTCCGTGAAGCCGACCGGAAGCTGGGAGGAATTCGTATAGTAAGGCACGTTCTCACCGGCGGTGCGGATGTCCGGATACAGATCCCTGTCTTTGCGCGCAAGGGAATAGCTGGTTCCTTCGGCAGGGGTGGCTTCGAGGTTGTAAAAGTGCCCGGTCTGCTCCTGGATTTCCTGGAGCATTGCCCGCATAGCGTCCAACGTCCGGTTTGCGAATGCCTGCCCCGCGGGCGTCGTCAGATCGCTGTCCTCCCCCAGGAAATTGAGGCAGGCCTCGTTCATCCCGACCAGACCGACGGTGTTGAAGTGATTGTACCAGTACTGCCCGGTGCGCTCCTTGATCGCGCGCAGATAGTGGGCGGAATACGGGTACAGTCCCCGTGCGGTCTGCTCCTCGATTGTCTTGCGCTTGATCTCCAGCGAGTCCCGTGCGAGCTCCACCAGGTGTTTGAGACGGGCGAAAAACGCCTCCTCGGTGTCCGACAGGTATCCGATCCGAGGGAGGTTGACCGTGACCACTCCGATGGAACCGGTCAGCGGGTTGGAGCCGAACAGTCCGCCCCCGCGCTTGCGCAGCTCGGAAGTATCGAGGCGAAGGCGACAGCACATTGAAATCGCGTCTTCGGGAGAGAGGTCGGAATTGACGTAGTTGGAAAAATACGGGATGCCGTATTTACAGGTAATCTCCATGAACTTGTTGACCACCGGGCTGTCCCAGTCGAATTCTTTGGTGATGTTGATCGTCGGGATCGGAAACGTAAATACCCGTCCCTTGGCGTCGCCTTCCAGCATGATGTCGCAGAACGCCAGGTTGAACAGATCCATCTCCGCCTGGAAATCTCCGTACTTGTCTCCGGTGTATTGGCCAGCGAGAATGACCGGCTCTTCCCGCAGGGTGCGGGGCGGCACGATGTCAAACGTCAGATTGGAAAAAGGGCACTGGAATCCGACGCGGGTCGGCACATTGATGTTGAAGATGAATTCCTGTAGTGCCTGTTTGACCTGGGTATAAGTGAGGTGGTCGTAGCGAATGAAAGGGGCACAGTAGGTGTCGAACGACGACCAGGCCTGCGCGCCGGCGGTTTCGCCCTGGGTGGTAAAGGTGGAGTTGGTGATCTGCCCCAAGAAAGACCGCAGGTGCTTGGACGGACTGGACTCCACTTTTCCCGGGACGCCGCCAAACCCATCCATCAGGAGCTGACGAAGATCCCACCCCGCACAGTAGGGTCCGAAAAATCCGAGGTCGTGCAGATGGAGATCTCCGGAGAGGTGGGCCTCACGGATGGGAGTCGGATAGATTTCGTGCAGCCAGTACTGCTTGGTGAACGCTTCGCGGATATAGTTGTTCATGCCGTTGATCGAACGCTGTGTGTTGGCATTTTCCTGGATCTGCCAGTCGCGGTCCCCCAGATACTGGGAGAACATGTCGACCGTCGCTCCGACCAGCGCGCTCGCCTCGCGGGCCGTGCGCCGTTTTTCCCGATACAGAATATATGCTTTGGCGGTTTTGGCGTGACCGTTTTCAATCAGGACCTTTTCGACGATGTCCTGGATCCCCTCGACGTCCGCGAGGCCGTCCCTATAGCGATGGTCCGCGATGTCAAAGACCTGCCGCATCAACGCTTCAGCTCTCTCCCAGTTGTCCCCGCCGACCGCGACGGCGGCTTTGAAAATGGCCAGCGTGATCTTTTCCGGCTGGAACGCCGCGATATGTCCATCCCTTTTTCGGATTTGTGTGATCATGATAGATCCCCCTGACGAACGATATGTGGTATTCGGTTTTTCATCCAATACCAGATATTGTATCGTACTTCGATTGCGAAACCGCGGGGGCAAAAGGAATTTACATTACAAATCGAATACAAACACCGCTTGCTAAATCCGACCGATCGACTGTGCAAATTGTCGGGCGGTGCGTCCGGAGCGGCCGTTGTAGGCCAATTCCCACTGCAGGGCACGCATGCGCAGCGTTTCGGTGAAAGGGATGCCCATACGCTCCAGATAACTTTCCACGATCGCCAGATAGGTGGATTGGGAAGGAGAGGGAAATACCACCCTCAACCCGAACCGGTCCGACAAGGAAAGTTTTTCCTGCATGGTGTCCGAGAGGTGGACCTCTTCGTCACTGTCCGTCCGGTCGCTCCAGGACTCGCGGATGAGATGCCGCCGGTTGGACGTCGCATAGAACAGAACGTTGGCGGGGGTCACCGCGGCTTTTCCCTCGAGGGCGGCTTTCAAGCGTTTATACCCCAGCTCCCCTTCTTCAAAGGACAAGTCATCCAGAAACACCAGATAGTGGTGCCGGCTGTCAGCTAGCAGCGCGAGCACTTTCTCGAGTTCGCCCAGCTGGTGTTTGGTGAGCTCGACCAACCGCAGCCCGTCCCGGCAGTAACGGTTGACCAATGCCTTGACCGAGGAGGATTTTCCGGTGCCGCTGTCTCCGAACAGTAAAACATTGTTGGCGCCTTCTCCACGCAGGAACCGCTCTGTGTTTTCGACCAGCATCCGTTTTTGGGTGTCGATGCCAACCAACTGATCCAGATCGATCGGGTCGAAAGTTTCGACCCCGACCAAACCGTCCGACCAGGCAAGCGCGGCATGGCGTGCCGACACACCGCGTCCGAGTGTCGACAGGTGCCGGACCAGTGCGTCGTACAGTGCGGAAGCGCCGGTGTGAAGTGCTTGTTCCATCGCCGCCAGGGATGCGGTATAGGCTTGACCGCAAGGAGAGGTCCCGGAGGAGGGCGTTTTGGTTCCGGAGGGCGTGGAGGGCTCATACGCCGCGAGTACCGCGGGGCCGGAGGAAGCCCAGGTGGCGACCGCGGCCAAGTCGGAGCGGGCAAGCCGTTCCAGTGAAGGTCCGCAGCTGCCTTCCCGCTCGATGGTGCGAGTAAAGACATTGTCCGTGCCGGACAACAGCCTGCACAGGTAAGCGATCCATACATCACCCCGGATCTTGTGTTCTTCCGCAAATGTGACCAGCAGGCGGAGTGCCCCGGCCTCGTCTCCCTCCGCCATCGCACGGGCGGTCGGGTCGTTGTCCAGAATGTCGAATATGACAAATCGGTGGTTTTGTGTCATGAGGTCTCCTTCTCTTGTGCGAGCACGGACTGTTCGATTTGTGGTGCCTGTGCCGCGGTCGGTTCCGCGAGCATCTCGCGCATACGTGTGACAAACCAGTCGAATTCCCCCGGGTCGTAGGGGGAAGGGTCGACCAGCCGGTAATCGATCGGGGCGGACGGGAAATCGTCGTCCAGATACCGCGGGAATAGATGTGCGTGCAGATGCGGCATGGAATTGGCGTGTATTTCGTAGTTGATCCGCACCGCGCCGGTCACGCGCAACAGTGCGTCGCCCGCCCGCTGGACATCCTGGATGAAACCGGCTGCGCGATCCGGCGGCATCGCGGAAAAATGAAGACCGTGATCGCACGCCAGCACATGACACTTGCCGAACAACCGACCCTGGGCGGCCTCGAAACATTCCACCCGTCCGAATGGAAAAGAGGCGAGCAAGACCGGCGGATTCGGGGATTGTTGTCCTGAACAGACCGGACAGGTGTCCGGGTTTGACATGGACTCGTATCGCGGATAATCGTAATGGAAGCTTTGACCGCGGTGCCCCCCGTCCGGGGGACGTACCAACAGACTGCGCGCGTGGCCATCGCCGTCGGTACAGTCCTCTCCGGTGTCGCGAAACCCCGCGGACAGATACAGCGCGCGTGCTGGAGCTCCGCCCGGATGACCGGGCAGGAACGTGATCACGTCGACCGGACGATCGCCGTCCATGTGCCGGATGGCAGTCTGCAGCAACCGGCTGCCGATTCCCTGCCCGCGTCGCTCCTGCAAGACCGCCATCCAGGCGATCCGGTTGGTCTTGCGGGAAAAGCTAAGCACACCCAGGCACATGCCGGTCCGGCGGTCAAACGCGCCCACCGCCTCCCTCAGGAGGATCTTTTTGTCGGCATAAGCCCGAAACGCGGGGTCCCTCGCCATGCCGGGCGAGTCGAATAGAACCGCGACCTGAGCGGCCAATCCGATCCATGCGGAGAGGTCCGGGGGCTCCATCCATCGAATCAACACGGCAGACGTTTCAATCCGTCAGCGTAATCGCGGCGACAGGGCACTGGTCCGCGGCGTCCTGCGCCTCGGCTTCGGCAGCAGGGGGAACCGGATCCGCGATCACGACGGATTTTCCCTCTCCATCCATCTCGAACACGTCCGGGCAAATGGCCGCGCACAATCCGCAACCGATACAAAGGTCCCGATCCACAATGGCTTTCATCGCATACACCTCGCATTTGCTGTCGATTGGATTGTCTTCTCTCGTGTCATTGTATCCGCTCCATCCCCTCGGGGACAAGGCCGGCCGTAACGGAAAGCTGGACGGGAGTGGCGGCGGGTCAACCTTTCCCGGCTGCCTGGTACAAG
>JAAYKS010000005.1 GCA_012522285.1 Clostridiaceae bacterium
GTGCCGCTGCTCGAGATCGTGTCCGATCCGGACTTCCGGACGCCCGAAGAGGTGCTGGATTATCTGACGCGGCTGCGCGCGATCCTCATGTTCGCGGGGGTTTCGGACTGCCGCATGCAGGAGGGATCGCTGCGCGCGGATGTCAATGTGTCGGTGCGCCCCGTTGGTTCGGACGTCCTCGGGACCCGGACCGAGATGAAAAACATGAACTCGTTCAAAGCCATCTCACGCGCGATCGCCTACGAAAGCCGCCGACAGATCGAGGTGCTCGAGGAAGGCGGACGCATCGTGCAGGAGACCCGGCGCTGGGACGAGAACAAGGACGCGAGTTTCGCGATGCGTTCCAAAGAAAACGCCAACGACTACATGTATTTTCCCGAGCCCGATCTGCCACCGGTGCACATCGACGAGGTCTGGCTCGCCCGGGCACGCGCGGAAATGCCGGAGCTTCCGGAGTCGCTGCGCACTCGTTATGTGGAAGACTTTGGTCTGTCCGCGTACGATGCGGGACTGCTCACCGAGGCCCCCGCGACCGCGCGGTTGTTCGACTACACGACGTCACGGACCGGTCAGCCCAAGGAAGTCGCGAACTGGATCCTCGGGGACTTCCGCAAGATGCACAACGAGGCCGGGATCGCCGCGGACGAGGCGACGATCGACCCGGACGCGCTGGTCGCGGTCATCTGCATGGTGGCGGACGGCCGGGTCTCCCGGGACGCGGCGCGCGCGGCGTTCCGTGCGGCCTACCTCGACGGCGCGGACCCGGACGCATACATCCGGGAGCACGGGCTGGAAATCCTGCGAGATGACGGCGCGCTCCGCGCGATCGCGGAGAAAGTGATCGCCACCCATACCGGGCCGGTGTCGGACTTCCGTGCAGGGAAGGAAAAAGCGCTGCAGTTTCTGATCGGGCAGTGTATGCGGGAACTGCGCGGACGCGCGGACGCCCAGGCGGTTGCGGATATGCTGCGTGCGCTTTTGGGGGAGGCGACGGAATGATCGCGATCGTGCGAGTGGAAATCGCAGTCGGGAAATTGCGGATCAACGTGCCATCCTCACAGAGCCAGCCGGACCCAATGTGAATCTTGTCAACTTGACACGAAAAGCGTATACTTTCTATGTGCTAGACACTTGCAGGAGGGAGGATGACAAGACGATGAAAGCATATTCGGTCGGTGATTTGAAGAGAGATTTTTCTGAGATTCTTGAGCGGGTGAAGCTCGGGGAGGAAATTGAGATTTTATACGGAAAAGCGAAAAAGCCGGTCGCCAGGATCATCCCGATCTCTCAACCGCCGGAAAAGAGAGTAGCAGGCTTCCTCGAAGGGGAAGTCTCGGTTTGGACAAGTGAAGACTTCGAAATGTCAGCGGAAGAACTGATCGCTGAATAATACTTTGAAATATCACTACCTATTCTGCTGTGATCCTGATAGAAGAGATGGAGGTTGACCTATGAAATTGCTGTTGGACACCTGCGCCCTGCTCTGGACCATGGCAGATGCTTCCAGACTGTCCGATACAGCACGAATGGCGATCGAAGATATAGATAATGAAGTCATGATCAGCATGGTGTCACTACAGGAGATCGCGATTAAAAGCGCGTTGGGAAAGCTGTCCATGAGCGGCATTGCCATTGCGGACATCCCGGTGAAATGCAAAAGACGCGGGATCTCCATGCTGGATTTGTCTGCCACAGATTGTGAAAGATATGTCTCCCTTCCCGTTCTCGAGAACCACAGAGATCCATTTGACCGATTCCTCGTTTGCCAGGCATTGACACGGGATCTGACGTTGGTTTCCGCGGACTCCAAAATGTCAGGGTACAGGAAAGACGGTTTATCTGTGCTGTGGTGACGCGGGACAACGCTTGAGAGTCTCCCTTTTTAGCGGACAATACCCCTGATGATTGATACTAACGATGGTCCTGTCATCGTGCCGGCACAGTCCGTCTCGGTGGCCTGCGCCTTACTCCGTTGCCTGCAGGCCTGTCCGGTTTTCCGAGATCCACCGTTGCGCAAAATCCACCGCGGGCCGCATCGCGAACAGCCGGCAGTCCGCGGCGCCGACCGGCCCGCGAGATGTCGCGCCTGGAAATGCCTGTTCGTAGGCCGTGCCCGCGGCCGGGAAATCTTCGTCGTCAAAAGCAACATCTTCAAACCAGATCCATTCCCGCACGCCGTTCACCAGTACAGGCGCCCCCATGCGTTTTAAGGGGAGGCGGCCGATACGCGTCTCCGCGAGATGGAACGCGGTGCAGTTCCCGTAACCGACACCCAGTAGCAGGATCTTTGCGCCGATCTCGTACAGCGTGCCCAGCGGGGAGTCCATGCCGAACTGCGGGGTGAGCGTATGGGTGCGGACGATCTCTTTTGCGTGTGGGCCGCGAGCGCAAAACGACACCTGTGGATGGTCCGAACGCAGTGTGCCCGGCCAGGTGCGGAAGCACTCCGCGACCGCGCCCATCCCCCGCGTGGGGGTGATCGCGGGACGGAACGGGGGCATCCCTGCGCGGAGGGGCTCGATCCAGTCCGCTGGTACGGGCGGATGTGCCCACTCCGCGGGATCGGACAGGTCCCCGGTGTGCGCGGGCATCACGAGGGTGCCGTCCGGGCCGAGCACGGCGAGTAGCGCGTCGACGACCGCGGCTGCCCCGCCGCACACCCAGCCGAGCGCGGACAACGAGGAGTGCACGAGCAGGATGCCGCCCGGCCGGACCCCGAGGGCACGCAGATCCGCGACGAGGGATGTTACGGTGTTGGGGAGCGCGGTTTTATCAATGGCGGATTGTTCACTCATCCTTGTATTTCCCCCGTCGGTTCCGGATGTTGCCCGATGGCCCGCCGCATCACGATCTCGCCGCCCTCCACCTCGCCGGTCGGCTCGAATCCGCATCCGGCATAAAGGGTTTGGGCCGCGGTGTTGCCCGGCACGTACGACAGCCGGACCTCCCGGGCACCGATCGCGGCAA
>JAAYKS010000441.1 GCA_012522285.1 Clostridiaceae bacterium
ACGACGCCGAACACTCCTGGCATATCGCGCTGATGGCGTTGACACTGCAGGAATATGCCGCAGCAGACAACGTGGACATCGAGCGTGTCATGAAAATGGCGCTTGTGCACGATTTGGTTGAAATCTACGCGGGAGACACATTCGCCTACGATACGGTCGGATATGAAGACAAGCTGACGCGCGAACAAGCGTCGGCCGATCGGGTGTTTGGACTTCTGCCACCGGATCTGGGCGCAGAGTATCGCGCGCTGTGGGAAGAATTCGACCGCATGGAGACTCCGGATGCAATGTACGCGTCCGCAATCGACCGTTTCCAGCCCTTTTTCATCAACACCAAAACGGACGGCTACACCTGGGTCCGCCATGGCGGCATCCTTGTGTCCCAGGTTTATCAGCGCATGGAACCGGTCAAGACCGCCATCCCCGCACTCTGGGAATATGTCGAACAGGGGATCCGCGACGCGGTGGAAAAGGGATATCTGCATCCGGATCAATAAGAGAGCACATGCAGGGAGGGTCCGACCATGAGCGAAGCGCGTTTTTGCGGCCAGTGCGGCAGGCCTCTGTCAACCCGTGCACGATTCTGCGAAGCCTGCGGGACCGCCGTGGAGCAAAATCCCGAACCTGCGGCACCCATCTACGCCCCCGCTCCGCCGGCATATCCGCCTTCTCCCCCTTATCAGCAACCCTCTGTTGCCGCACCGTCTTCTTCGGCCCCTGTCAAGCAGCGCCACCGATTCCATATCGCCTCGCTCATAGCAATCCTGGTGGGCGTGATGATGTTGTTTTTTGCTCTCCGCTTTCCGCTTCTCTCTATCCTGGGCAGCGAAGCGAGTGCCATTGTGACAGATACACGACAGGTCATTGACTCCAGCAACGACCGCATGGAGTACAACTATAAAATCCATTACTCGTTCCAAAGTGAAGACGGGAAAAAGATCCAATCCACCTACCAGATGAATAAGGTGTACAACATCAGCAACCTTCCGCGCATCGATTCGACAATCCGGGTGCTCTATCTGCCCCAGCTACCACAGGTCAACATGCCGCAAAATCAGCCGCCCTCCATACTGGCCACATTGGGAGCGGGTGCGTTGGGTGTAGTACTGATCGTGCTGTCGATCCGGGGAAACATCTCGGGATCATGGGGAAACAGGCGGAACCGCTGAAACGCTGGATCGGGGATCAGGTCACCTTCCCGGAGGGGTGAGGCTGACACCCGCCGCAATAATAGATGCTGCCGCCCATATACGCTTCTTTGCGGATCGTGGCTCCGCACACCGGGCAAGCCGATCCAACCGTCATTTTGCTCAACCGGGTCCGATACCCGCCCGGGTTTCCAAACAAGTCTTTTTCCGTATCCCGTCCACCCTGTGAGACCATGTCCGCCAACACGGTTTTGATCGCGTCATAGAGCTTGTCGATCTCCCCCGGCGAAAAGTCCGCCACTTTTTTTCTGGGGTGAATGCCGGCATGGTACAGGATGTCCTGCAGTGCGCCGTTTCCCAGCCCCGGGATCCGCTGTTCCGTCGCGAGCAAGGCCTTGGCGCTCAGCTTCTCTGTTCCCGGCGCCGATATCAGTGCGGTAAAGTACGGCCGGTCGAACGCGACCGACAGCGGCGACGGTTTTTGTTGTGCCCCCTGATAGTAGGCGTTCTCGACCGGTCCGTTGTCGAAGCACCACAATCCCCCGTACATCTGAACCGAAGCGCTGAGCGCGGTGGCGTCAGAAAACACCACCAGCAGCTGGTGTTTCCCCGGCCTGGTCGATGGATTTGGATGAAAACGAAGAGCGACGCCGTCGCCAAAAACCAGCTTCCGATCTTCGGCCTCGATCTCGACAAACCCGCCAAAACTTGTGGAGCGGCCAATCACGCGGCCATCAAGGCGATCCCGATAGGATTGCGGGTCGCCGTGATACCACGCAAACTTGTGAGGGGAATGCGCCACTACGACATCGGCAATCCGCTTCCCCCGGATGGTCTGTTCCAGTTGTGCGGCTAGACAGTAGGCATCGGGCAATTCCAGCATGGTATATGTCCTCCTGCAGCGATCTATCGTTGGCTGTCATGATATCCCAACGCTAGTACCCCAGTTCCGTGCCGATGAGTACAACTTCCATTTCGACATCGTCCATTTTGCGGAAATACACTGCCATTCCGTTGCAGATCCGGTCCGGACTGGAGCAATCATAGCATCGGTCGCCCCGTACAGCGCAAGGTGTTCTGCGTTGCAGTCGTTTGGCATTGCGCGGAGCCGCGATGTTGCGCGCCCGCCAGATGGCATCCTCGAGTGTCGGGACCACTTTGTTGACACCGGCGACAAAGAAGACTTTCTCATGACCAAACAAACTTCCTGCGATCCGGTTTCCGGTCGCGTCGATATTGACCATCTCCCCCGTTTCCGACAACGCATTGACCGATGTCACGAAAACATCGGACGACAGACATTTTCTTGCGGTGGCAAGAAAATCGTCCGTTTCCGTACACTGCTGCGGATCCGAGACTTCATTGTGGGTCGAAAGAATACGGTACAGAACCATCTGCTGCAGCGTCAGGGAGTCTCCAAATCCGACACGTTTGTTGTCTGTCGCGCGATCGATGTACGCGGCCGCGTGCTCCACCGTATCAAAATTCGAGACCGCATATCCTTTGGTGCGCAGCGATCCGATCGTTATCTGGATATCCATACTGTTCGTCCTCTCCATTCCGTTCCGATTAACTCATATGGTTTTGGTGAAAGACAACGAAAGTCCTTCATTTCGACGATTCTCTTTTCCACTCAGACGCGGACGCAAAAGGGCGCAATCCAATACTGTAATAAAACTGCTGGGAAGATCCGACCAGGGCGATCCGGGCGCCGCGTGTTCCAACCCGTCGAATCCCTTCCAGTACGGCAGCGCGACCGAGTCCCATCCTACGGTAATCCGGATCGGTCGCCACCGGCTCAATGACCGCAAATCCCGCTTTCTCGTCGTACCACATGCCGCAATAAGAAGCGAAATGTCCGTCCGGCGCGACCACTGCGATTTTTAGCTCCAGATCCACATGCGGGCGCCGCATCTCCTTCTCCGCCGATAATGCTTCTTCCGGCGAATACACCAGAGGGCCTTCCCCCTTCAGTTCATGATTGAATCCCTTCCACAGAACGCGACGATATTCCATGAGGTCGTAGGTTTCCCGCATATCTGTGATCCGGAATCCCTCCGGCAACCGATACTCCGTAGATGTCCTGTCCAGAAAGAAAATGGCGTCGTTCTCTCCGCAGTCGGTCGCGACATATCCCCTCTGTGCGGCGATGTCCTGAAACCGCACATCTGTGTCCGGAATGACCACCCGAAATCCCTCATCGCCTGCGAGATGCTCCTCCGCGTATTCCAGCATTTCCCGCTTGCTCTCCTCGTATCCCGGAGCGGCAATGCAGTACGCGTTGCCTGGGCGGGTGTCAAAGGTCGCGAGCCCGACGATCCGGCCTGCCTCCTCCCATATCCCGATGCGACCGACAGCAGACGGATCGAGCCAACCGTGGGTCGTCATCCAGTCCCAACGCGCATATGTGAAATCCGAGTAGCCGATATCGACGAGGAACGATCGTACCCGATGGTAATCTTCCGTGATTCCGGCTTCATTTGTATAGTTCTTGAATTGGATAGACATCGACTCACCTCGTTCTGGCAGCATGGCGGCGGAAATTTTACAACACCGGCGGTATGACAGGTGCCACATACCGCTCGATCGTCAGGGCCGCACCAAAGAGTCGTCTTCCATCCGGCCCATACAGAATCATCCCGCGGGGAGTGCCGTCCGTGTCCATCCCCAGCCGAAGCGCAAGTGATGGAAACCCGATGTAGTGCATGATGTTGGTCGGACCGGTCATCAGACAGGCATCGACCCCGCGCAGACTTTCCAGTAGCCGTTCTCTCAACTGATGGCGTTCTTCCAGTGCCTCCAGATAGACCGGATCGTCCCGTTGGCCGGAAGCTTTGTCCAGTGCGTCGCGCAGGTAGGCAATGCCGTATTTCATCATCTGTTCCGGACGCGCCTCGTAATACCCGACGATTTCCCGGAGCGACCGAAGTCCTGCCCCTGCACTGCCAAGATACGATTCGAGATCGTTGCGGAACTCACACCGGCAGATGTCTTTATAATGCATCGGCGCAGCGTGCGTGACCTCGGTGACATGGACACCGTCCGCTTTGAGCGCGTCCAGCAAGACCTCGTACCTTGCCTGCTGCGCATCGGACACCTGATCTCGCCGAAACACGTTGACGGCCAGGTGGATGCTCTCCGGCCGCATGGGCTGGACGGGTCGGATCGCGGTGTCCCGCATGCCCGAATAAATCAGCAACGCGTCGGACAGGTCTCGGGTGATGGGACCCGCACTGTCGAACGTGTGGGCAATCGGGACGATCCCCTGTTGTGACAAGGAGCCGTACGCCGGCTTGAGACCCGTCACTCCGTTTTCCGTGGCACATCCGACGATGGAAAACGAAGTATCCGTTCCCAGGGCCGCAGCGCACAATCCGACCGACACAGCGACAGCCGATCCGGAACTCGAGCCGCTGGGATTTTTGTCGCGATCGTAGGCATGTCTGACTTGTCCCCCGCGCGAACTGTATCCCCCAGGCATGTCCTGTCCGGTATAGTTGGCAAACTCTGTCATGTTGGTTTTGCCCAGGATCAAAGCGCCGTTGCGACGCATATTGGCCACGACACGGGCGTCCCGCACAGCCAGATTGTCGGCCAGCGCGAGACTGCCTGCAGTGGTGTGCAGCCCCGCCACATCGATGTTGTCCTTGACCAGAAGCGGCAACCCGAACAGTGCGCCGCTCCGGTTGGCGGTCCTGGCATCCATCCGTCTGGCCTCCTCCAACAGCTCCTCGTTGACTTCCGCAACTGTATTGAGACCGTCCGGACCGTCTGCACGTGCGATCCGGTCGAGATAATATCGCGCTAACTCTTCTATGCCCAGCTGCCGTTCCCGAATCGCTCGCGCCAGTTCCATCGCCGTTTTTGCGAACACTCTTTGCTCCTTCGTATAGTAGTTTTATGGCAGTGGATCATCACTCACATGCGGATTTCCGTATCAAAAAATTGCTCCTGGAACCTGACTTGTTCCATGATTTCCTCCCGGGTGAAGTGTTGCCCCGGCGGCGCCACCACCCATTTTTCCTCGACATCGTCATGGCGGCGGATCACCGCAATGATCTGCCCTGTAAAGGTCCGAACCGGGTGTCCTACTCCCAGCACATAAGCATCCTGTTCCTCCCCATCCAGCGCCATCACCCCTTCGACATATCCGTAATTGACGGGATACAGGATGTCCGGGTGATTTGGATGACGACTCCCCAAAGGACGGTCAATCGTGACCTTGAACGTCATGCCGATCATGTGGCATGTCTTTTGAAATGGGGTGCCATCCGATGCCGACTTCACACGGGGACCTCCAAATGCATGAACCGTCCTCGTTCCGGCTTTGCAACGTCCGCTCTGCAGCGATCCTTGCGGAATCACGAGTTCTTCGCCTGCGTGCAGCGTGGTCTCTACCCCATCGATGATCACCACATATTCGCCCTCGACACAGAGCATATACTCATCGTATTCGTGTCTGTGTTCCCTGGAAACACGGTCAGCCAGGCAGGTCCAGATCGCCATCTGGCTCCCGTCTGCAGCGGTATAGTAGTATCCCTGAATATCGGGGGTGTTTTGCTGTTCTTGCGGGACCTTGTTGCCTGCTCTTTTCATGAATGATGGAAAATCCTGCATCTTCATCCTCTCACGCCAAATAGATCTCACCCTGCAGGTACAGTACCGCGCGCCCCGCGATTTTCACGCGCTCACCACACTGCTCGCAGTAGAGGGTGCCACCCCTTTTAGAAAGCTGTCTTGCCGTCATTTTTTGCTTCTGCAGTTTATCCGCCCAAAACGGGATAAGCGTGGAATGCGACGAGCCGGTCACAGGATCTTCCGGGATGCCGGCATTGGGTACAAAAAATCGGGATACAAAATCGGCTTTATCCCCTTTGGCCGTTACGATCAAGGCAAAGCAATCCGGCAGACATGCGACAAGACCCAGATCCGGCTTGAGGCTTCGAACCTGCTCTTCCGAATCGATCAGTAAGAGCAGGTTGCGGGAGCGGTGCGCCTCCCGCACGGGAACACCGATGGCCTCCTCCATTTGACGAGTCACGGGAATCTGGACAGGCTTGCGGGCGGGAAAGTCCATTACGAACAGATCTCCCTGCCGTTCCACCGTCAGTTCTCCGCTCATGGTTGAAAACCGCAAAACCGTCTGATTTGGATTCACAAACCGGGTGAGAACAAATGCGCTGGCCAGCGTCGCATGCCCGCACAAATCGATTTCCGTCTCCGGTGTGAACCATCGCAGATCGTACTGATCACCACGAGATACAACGAATGCGGTTTCCGCCAGATTGTTTTCCGCTGCGATGTGCTGGAGTGTCTGGTCGTCCAGCCACTCCTCCAACAGACAGACCCCGGCCGGATTTCCTTTGAACACCTCTTCGGCAAATGCGTCCGCGACAAAATATCTCATCTGCAAAGCCTCCTGCTCCTGATTGATTCTCTCTGTTCCACATTTGGATTCACTTTTCGCAGAGAGGCTAGAAGTCCGGCATGGATTGCAGAAAGCGGTCGATACTGATCAACCGGTCGATTTGTTTGATGGGAATATCGCATTTCGCACAGAAATCTTTCAGAGCAAACAAGGCCTTCCCGCTGCACACTTGTATCAAGGCCGGCCGGCCCTGTTCCGAGCAATATTTTACAATCTGATCGGTCATCATTTTGGCATCCTCGCGGATCTCGCGATACATTTGAAATCCGATCATTTGACCACTTTTCTGATCCGCGACAAGCACAATGCGAGGAAAGAAAGGCCGTTGTCCTTTTTTGTCCTGCACAGGAGTCGGAGCATAGACCGTGTCCACCTGCAACGTCACGCTTTTCAAGCGCCTGGCTCTCTTGACTCTTTCTGCCATCAGCTCATCCTGATAAAGCACAAGCTGAAGTGCAGGATGATGCATTTCCAGTCGGTAAGGTCGACTGGTCCATGCGAGAAGCCCGTTCTCTTTCCGACTGGATCGAAGGACAGTCATGCCGTTCGTCAGATCAATGTGTACTTTTCCCTCCCCCAATTCCTCGATCACAGCCATCAATTGCCGGAGCGCATGTGTCAAAAATTCACACTCCTCCGCGTTGATGTCCCAAGGATAATATCCGGGCTCATATCTGCGGAATGACGGCCAGGCATTTTTGCCGCGGTAAGTCAATCCCAGCTCTTTGATCAGATTCCGTTCCTGTGGGAACAACTCGTCTCGATTTTCAAACGATACCATGATGCAGTCTTGCACATGAAGAAGTTCGTCAGGCGTCATCGGTTCATCGGCATTGGCAACCCGATCAAACCCGATCAGTCCTGGATCTCCCAAATAAACACCTAGTGCGTAATGTGTGCCGCCTCGCCCCATCACAGAGCAGTATCCAATCTCGCGTGTGTTGGGATTCTCCACTGCGATCAGGTCCGTTTCGTCAAGGAGGAGCCACGGCTTTTTCAGGCGAAAACGATCAGCCTCCTGGAAAAGTTCTTTCCATTGATCCGGTGTCGGGCTCGTGGTTTTTCGCATTGTCTCAACTCTCCTCATGGGTTGGGTGTAAAGAGAAGACTGCGTCTAAAACAACTACTGTAGTTATTCACACCCGGAGCCAACCACGGAATCCTCTGCTCGAATAGTAGGACTCCGCACTGTTATGGTATACAAAGACCGTGTCGTACCGGCGATCGCAGAACAGCGCGCCGCCAAGGTCTCTGATCCCGGCGGGCGTCAGGATCCAGCTTGATGTTTTGGCATCAAACAGCCCGATTCCCTGCAATTTGCGGTACTGAGTTTCGCTCAACAACGAAATACCCATGTCGTCCGCCATCCCGACCGCGCTGTGGACCGGTTTGTCTTTCTTGCGGGCATCCAGGGCTTCCTGGTCATAGCATAGGCTCCTGCGGCCAATCGGACTTTCCGCGGAACAGTCGAAAAAGACCATCTCACCGGTGCTCTTGTCCCACTCGACCACATCCGGTTCTCCGCCGGTTCGCTCCATTTCATGCAGCGACCAGAGTGCCCCGGGGTTTTTCTCCAGCCTCGCCTGAACATCATTCCACGAGAGTTCCGGATGACGATTTCTGTACTTCTCAAACCGCGCCTTGAGGAGATCGAGGAGTTCTCCGCGCAAGGCAGGTGACAATGATTTCTGTTCTTTTTTCATATGGCACCTCCTGTCCTTCCGGCTTCCTTGCGTGCGCGACTCGTTTAGAGGTTTCGACTAGCCTTTTTCGCCGACACCGGCCGGGAAGGATTCCAAAAAGTTGACCTTTTGTGCCTCTTCTTTGCTGACGGGGAGCTGCGACCAGTCGATGGTGCGCTCGTAGCCGGCATAATCACTGATGCGGATCGCGCACAACAAACCGTCCGGTCCCCTCTCGTAAGCGGCAATACCTGACATGGCAATCCGTCCTAGCGACTCCTGTCCTTCTCGTGAGACAATGTGGACCCACTCGATAACACAAGTGCGGCCGTCGTCGATGATCGTTTCATATCGCATGCCTACACAGCGGGGGATATAGGCAGCCATTTTTTCATAGCTGTTGCGCAGACCGGCCGGATCCCCGTGATTGGCATTTTCGATATGCCCCCATGGCTCGTACCCGCCAAATTTGCACCCGGGTCCAAACACCTTGCAGATTCTGTCAACATCGACCGCGGGGGTGTGATGCAGCGCCTCATAATATTCTCTGGGAGCACCGGTCAGCAGACCGGGATCTCCCATTTCGCGATGTGCGACCGGGAATAGTGGTTTGCGATACGCCTGCAGTCCGGGAACAAACGAAAAGTGACAGTACAGACGCACTTCATCGAGGAGCGCAGCGGTTCGCATGTCGGCGACGACAAACATCGGCACTTCTTCGATTTCGCCGTCGACGACAAAATGGACAACCACCTCGGAGACGGCACGTCCATTGGCAACGGTCTGTATGACCGGCGTCAAGTAGGCCAGATTCGCATGACACCTCCCGGCGAACCCTTCGGCGAACCGCTTGATACCATCGAGTCCCTCGAAACGCTCATAGGGAGCGTCGACGACCGGCTGCGCGGCACCGAACAGTTTGTTGTCCCTGAAGAAGGAGACTGCCTGTTCGCTGTTGCCGGCACAGACTGCCTCCATAAACCGCAATTCAGGCGAGGCGGCATTGATGGTGCGCGTTTCATCGGCATACATCCGTGCCAGGTTGCATGGTTTTCTGACTTTCATGGGGAATCCTCCTGCAAACAGTTGATGAAATAAACATTTCCATTATGACACAGCGATGTCGATACTCATGAAAAAACACAGGAAGGAACTGGCCGATCGGAGGCTATAAATTCGAGATTTTTCTTACATTTTCAACACCTAACCGAGTAAGCGACCGGCCATTCGCCCTGAAATTTTCGTCCAGGCAAGCAGAGGCGATATCGATCAGAGCGGTGCAAACCGGCGTTTTGACATCCAGCATCTCCCCGAGCGACTCCAACAGCACCAACCCTTCCGGCACGTCTTCCGTGATATATCTGGAGTCACTGATCAGGGGCCCGGTCGGAGAATTGTTCTGCGCATAGTCAAAAAAGACTTCTTTTGCATCGATGCTCAGATCTTTGGAATTTCGATACTTGCAGGCCTCCACATAGGGGATTTTTCTCAAGTGCAAAGAACCAAGAATCTCCATTTTTTCAGCGTCCAACTTTTCAACCAGATTCCAGATGCTCGGCGTAAATACCTCCCGGTACATGGAGTAGTCCCCATCGGTATATTCGATTCTGGGAATGCTCATGATCGCTCCGATTGTGTGAACGATCAGATTGGGATTGTGCAAGGCCGCTTCTGTCACCGATTCCAGGACGACAAAATGGAGATCGAATTGCTGCAGGACTGATGCTGCTTCCTGCGCCCGTGCAGAGGGATAAATGCCGACCGGATTGCGTTCATTTCGGAAGAGTACCTTTACGACGCCAGGTGCGATGATCCGACAATCCAATGGCGAACTTTGTGCTTCTGCTATCGTTATATTGCAATGGATGCAATGCTTCAAAAAATACGCCGTGCTGAGATAGCCGGGCTCCAGGAGTACAATCTGGCCGTCTTTTAAGTAAGGAGCGATCCTCTTGATCAGCTCCTCGTGAAATCTTGTGTTGGTAAACAGCACGATTACTCTGGGCTCTTCAGAAAAAGCTTCCTGGATGTCATTCGTGACTTTGTGGATCTTCGTCCTCTTCTCGCCATCTACGTCTTTGAGCGTGATCTCGCCGCCTGACTTTACCAACGCGTCAACATGGGCCATATTTCCCATGGTGGAAGATTTCAACAGTGTTACGG
>JAAYKS010000442.1 GCA_012522285.1 Clostridiaceae bacterium
TCTTTCCCGCGGGAGGGGGAACCACTCCAACCGGGCCCTCCGACTAGACGGCAGACGGCCGAAAACGCCCGTTTTTACGCGCAAAAAGACCCGGACTCTACCGGGCCTTTTACAGTTATACAAATAGGTTGGCAGAGAAGTCAGGCTCTCTTGACCAGACCGGAACGCAAGCAACGGGTACAAACATGCATCGTCTTGGGCGTGCCTTCGACGATCACTCTGACATTGCGCACGTTGGGCTTTTGCTGGCTCAGCGCCCGACGGGAAATCTGGGAACGCGTGATGCTGATTTTGCGACCGAAAAACATATCCTTTTGGCAGATCTCGCACTTGGCCATTTGATGGATCCTCCCTTGCCTCCGGACGGGTTGCGACCGACCGGGGTCTTCTCTGTCCTTGTATCCTGTTATCCGATCCGACGACCCAAAGGGGGGTGTGCGACCGGGTCAAACGCGCAAAAGAAACTATACCATAGAGGCCGGCGCTTTGCAATATTTCAGTTCGCCGCCACCCTAGTGAAAATAGGATTGAATCGCGTGGGTCGGGCAGACGGGTTCGCATTTGCCGCACCGGGTGCACTTGGACTGATCGATCACGGCCAGAGGGCCGTCCATCGTGATCGCGCCAAACTCGCAGACATTGTAGCATTTGCGGCAGCCGATACAGCCGATCGTGCAGTTTTTGCGGGTCTGGGCACCCGGCCATTTGTTGCGGCAGGACACCACGGTCAAGCCCGGACGTTTGGGAACCATAAAAATCAGATTTTTCGGACAGGTTTCGACGCACAGTCCGCAGGCTTTGCACTTGTTCTCGTTGATCACCGCAATCCCGTCGATCAGGTCGATTGCACCATAAGGGCAGTGGTGAACACAGTCTCCGTAGCCGAGACAACCGTAGGTGCAGGAATTGGGGCCGGAGAACAGTCCGTGCGCGGCACTGCAGCTGAGCGTCCCGCTGTATTCGTAGCGTTTTCCGGTGTGTTCCGTAGTGCCTTGGCACATCACGTGCGCGACCGTCGGCTCAGCGACCCCCGGTTGGATGCCGAGCAGTTCGGAGAGATCCTGAATCAAACCGACGCCTCCGACCGGACATTTCGTAATGTCCAGCTCTCCGCCGGCCAGCGCGGCGGCATACCCGTCACAGCCGGAAAACCCGCAAGCTCCGCAATTGGCACCAGGAAGCATGTCCCGGATCTCGGCGGCCCGTTTGTTCTCCTCTACGGCAAAGAAACGGCTCACGACGACGATGAGTACGGCAAAAAACAATCCGATCCCGGCCAATACAAGGCCGGGGATCAGTACATCCTGCAAAGTGACAGACATGACAGCCACGATGAACCCCCTATCAGGCAAACAGTTTTTCGATCAGGCCCTTGAATCCGAAAAAGGCGATGGAGACCAGGGCGGCGGACACCAGGGTGATGGGCAGACCTTTGAACGTCTCGGGGACGTCGGCATGGTCGACTTTATCCCGCACACCGGAGAAGATGAACAACGCGAGCATGAACCCCAGGCCAGCCCCGAGGCTGTTGACAATGGACTGCAAAAACCCGTAATCCGCATCGATATTGAGGATGGTCAGACCGAGAACCGCGCAGTTGGTGGTGATCAGCGGGAGGTAGATCCCGAGCGCGCGGTACAGGGTGGGGACCGACTTTTTGAGGATGGCCTCGATGCATTGCACCAGTGCCGCGATGACCAGTATAAACACGAGCGTCTGCAGATATCCCAGTCCCAGGGGGCGCAGTACGAGGTGGAACACCGGCCAGGTAAAGGCGGTGGCCGCGAGCATGACGAACAGCACCGCGAGACTCATGCCCATCGCGGTTTTGCGGCTTTTAGAGACGCCCAGGAAAGGACAGATCCCGAGAAAACGCGAGAGGACGAAGTTGTCGACCAAGATCGCACTGAACAGGATGATGGCCATCTCTTTCATGCTTTGTCACCTCTCCGCGCGGTGGAGGACGAATCCGGCGAAGCCTCCGATTCGGGGCCGTCGCAGGACGCCTCTCCGGCGTTGCCGCACAGCGCGGCGGACGGACACGACGCACATCCTGCGGTGGCCATTTCCGCACGTACCCTGGACTCCGCCTTTTTGTCCAGCCGGGCGACCAGTTTGATCGTCAGCGCGATCAGGATGCCAAACACGAAGAAACCGCCCGGCGGCAGGATGAAGACCAGCATCGGCTGGATCGCCCCGCCCGCCCGGAGCACCGGGATGGACAGGCCAAAGAAGGTGCCGTTGCCGAGAATTTCCCGCACGCTGCCCATGAGGACCAGCGCCAGCGTGGAGCCCAGTCCCATGCCCAGGCCGTCCCGTGCGGAGGCCAGCACGGTGTTTTTGCTCGCGAACGCTTCCGCGCGTGCGAGGATGATGCAGTTGACCGTGATCAGGTGGATAAAGATGCCCAGCGCCTTGTCGAGATCCGGCAGATAGGCCTGGATGACCATTTGGACGATCGTGACGAATCCTGCGATGATCGTGATGAAGACCGGGATGCGCACTTTGGCGGGGATGACGTTGCGGAGCAGCGAGATCAGGACGTTGGAGCAAACCAGGACGAAAATGACGGCAAGTCCCATGCCCAGACCGTTGAAGGCCAGCGTGGTGACGGCCAGGGTCGGACAGGTGCCGAGGAGCATCCGGAAGACCGGATTCTCGCGCAGGATGCCTTTGGTCAGTTGCTTGAGCGGCGGGACAGTCTGGGGCATCAGTTCGCACCTCCCTGGAAAGCAAGATAGGCGGCGCAGGCTTTGTTCACGGCGTCCGCTACCGCGCGGGACGAGATGGTCGCGCCGGCTACGGCGTCGATACGTGTGAGGTTAAAGTCGTCCGGTTTGACCGAAAACACCGCGGTGGCGTCTTTTTGGTCAAACGCGGAGAGGAAATAATCTTCATGCA
>JAAYKS010000443.1 GCA_012522285.1 Clostridiaceae bacterium
AGAAACGGGAGATACGTCTGTTGATTTTTCCGTAAATTGACTGCAGCCAATCGCGGAAAAAAGAAGATATCATGCTTCACGGCGGTCACCTCCCGCCTGCATGACGGCCAGTGCGTCCGAGATCTTTGTGTACATGACTTCATGGGTCGCTTCCCCGCGGTACACCTGATTGGAGACACTCCCGTCTTTGATGAAAAGGACCCGGTTGGCATGGCTGGCCGCGCGGATGCTGTGGGTGACCATCAGGACGGTCTGTCCGCCGGCATTGACCCCGCGGAACAGCCGTAACAGCTGATCGGAAGACCGGGAGTCGAGCGCGCCGGTCGGCTCGTCCGCCAGCACAAGCCGGGGATTGGTGATCAACGCCCGCGCGATGGCCGCCCGCTGCTTTTGGCCGCCCGACACTTCATAGGGATATTTGGACAGAATGTCTTCGATCCCGAGTCCGCGCGCGATCGGTGCAAGACGGTCTGCCATTTCGCTGTGCTTTTTGCCTCCCAGGACCAGCGGCAGATAGATGTTGTCCCGCAGCGAAAACGTGTCCAGGAGATTGAAATCCTGAAAGACAAAGCCGAGGTTATCCCGGCGGAATGCCGCGAGCGCGCGATCCCGGATGCCGGACATGGGTCGGCCTTCCAGAAAGACCTCCCCACTGGTGGGTTTGTCGAGCGACGCAAGGATGTTGAGCAGTGTGGTCTTGCCCGATCCGGACTCCCCCATGATCGCGATAAACTCCCCGCTTTCGACAGAGAAGGAAACATCGGAAAGTGCCTGCACCTGGTTCCCGCCGAACCGGGTGGTGTAGATTTTTTTGAGATTGCGGACATCCAGCAATTGCATGTGTGGATCCTCCCTCGGGTCATGATGAAACCATCCTACCGGAGCGGAGGGTGCGGTGCCATTGCAGTAGCTTACAAGGTGGGGATGGAATCTTACGGTTCCGTAAGGTCTGGAAATCCGATCCGGATACAGGTTCCCCGTCCCATCTCCGAAGTGGCCGAGATGGTGTGGGAAAGGCGGTTCAACACCTGCCGCGCAAGGTACAAACCAATGCCTGTGGATTTTTGTCCCAGTTCGGACCGGCCGTTGGCACCGGTGAATCCGCGGTCGAAAATCCGCGGGATGTCTTCCGCCCGGATCCCGATCCCGGAGTCCTCGATCAGGAGCGCGCGTGCGTCCGAGGGGTCGGGCCGGAGGGTAACAGTCCCCCGGGGTGTGTATTTGAGGGCGTTCGACAACACTTGTCCAAGCGCGAAACCAAGCCATTTGGCATCGGTGAGTATCGGCATGGAAAAATGGTCGAAAACCAGCGAGACACCAGAACCGATGAAGATCGGTGCATGCTTGCGCACCGTGTCGCGGGCGATGTCCCATACATCGTGTTCCCGGAGCACCAGATCGGCCGACAGGCTTTCGAGCCGGAGATAGTGCAGTACCATCTCCGCATACTGTTCGATTTTGAACAGTTCCTGCCCGAGCGCACCCGGGTCGGTCCGGTCGTCGGCAAGCAACAGGCGCATCGCCGCGATCGGGGTTTTGATCTGGTGGGCCCAGAGGGTGTAGTAGTCGTTCATTTCCCCGAGCCGGTGGTCCTGCTCCCCGGTGATGCGGGCGTTCTCATCGCGGAGCTTGCGTACCAGCACCTGGTAGGAGGCGTCGACGGGGTCGCGCGCGTCCGGCAGGTGCCGATCGTCGATCGGGACGGACCGGATCATGGCAGACAAGGTCCGGCGATGTCGCGCGCACCGGACAAAGTCCGCAAACCCGAAAACCAGTCCCGCAACCACCGTCAAGACAAAGGTGTAAACGACCGGTTCGGACGGGAGGTGGTAGAGCCAGTACACTCCGGCTTGGATCGACAAGAAACACAAAAACCCGAGGAGCGTCCTGCGCCGCCCCCAGAGATAACCGGGCAAGAGCCGCAGGGCGCCTGTTTCATGATCACGCGTCGCCAAGGCAGTATCCCAGTCCCTTCCGCGTCTCGATGAAATCCGCCAGCCCGACATCTTCCAGTTTTTTGCGCAATCGCGCGATATTGACGTTCAGCGTATTGTCGTCCACAAAAAGGTCGCTTTCCCAAAGCCTTTTCATCAGCGTGTCCCGGGAAACGACCGCTCCGCGACGTTCCATCAAAGCCGTGAGGATGCCGAACTCGTTGCGGGTCAACGGGATACGCTCCCCTTGCCAGACCAGCGTCGCCTCCGCCAGATGGAGAACCTCCCCGCGATGTTCGAGCAGGGGCGTCGCCGGGCCATAGTCGTACGTCCTGCGCAGCATCGCCTGGATCTTGGCGGACAAAACCGAGAGGTCAAAGGGCTTGACGATAAAGTCGTCGCCACCGGTCTGGACGGCCATCACGATGTTCATGTTGTCCGACGCGGAAGAGAGAAAAACGACCGGAACCGGGGAGATGGCGCGAATCTGTGTACACCAGTGATACCCATCGTAAAAAGGGAGCCCGATGTCCATCAGCACCAGGTGGGGCTTGGTCTTCACAAACACGCCGGAGACATCCGAAAAGTCCTCGACGAGCACCGGGTCCCATCCCCACCGGGCGAGGTGGACGCAAAGCGACTCCGCGATCACACGGTCGTCTTCGACGATGAGTATCCGAACCATCCGCATCCCCCTTTCCGGCAGGCTTATGCACCTTGTCAGACGCCAACCGCAACACTCCGCATTGTAGGCGTCCCGGAGGGCGAGAGCAAATGGAGTAAATCCGTCAAGCCGGGACAGACGGTTTTCGTCCGACTAGTAGGGCATCGGATGGCCTTGTGTGTCCACAAACACCGGTCCATCTGCGGGATCTCGCGCCTCCCGGATCGCTCCCAGCACTCGAACGGCGGCTTCCGCTACGTCGAGCGGTGCGCGCGGTCCCCCCATGTCGGTACGGATCCAGCCGGGATGGATCGCCAGCACGCGGATGCCGCGGTCGTGCAGGGCATTTTGCAGCAACACGCTTTGCATGTTCAAAGCGGCTTTGGACATGCAGTACGCAAATTCCCGGCCCCGCTGCGAGGTGCCGATGCTGCCCGCCTCCGAGGAGATGTTTGCGACCGTCGACTGCTTGCCCCGTTCCAATAGCGGGAGAAACGCCTTGACCACCCGCAGTGGTCCGA
>JAAYKS010000069.1 GCA_012522285.1 Clostridiaceae bacterium
GCATTCGAATAGTGTGCGACTATATAGAAGAGAATCCGCTATATCGCATCTGATATCGAGAAAACCGATAAAAGACCCGCCCCTTGAAGGCGGGTCTTTACTGGTCTGTCACTGCCGGCAACACAAGGCTCAGGGGAGCGGCTGAATGTTGTCCGCGTGCGAAGCTGCGGGCTGCGCAGACTGCCCGGTGGAAGCGCGGACCAGCCGATCCCGCAGTTCGCTCTCCATGCGGGCGAGCTCGATTTCGGCATTATGCCGGGCGGTACGGCCTTCTTGCTGGATGCGGATGGCTTCTTCGATGGTGGTGATCAGATTCTCGTTCGCGGTTTTGAGCGTCGAGATCTCCACAATTCCCTTCTCAGACTCTCTCGCTACTTCCAGCGTGTTCTGTTTGAGTAGCTCGGAATTCTTGAGCAGCAGTTCGTTGGTGGCTTCATTGACCTGCTGCTGGATTCCCAGCGCCTGCCGCTGTTTGCGGATCCCGATCGCAAGGATGATCTGGTTTTTCCACAGCGGGAGGGTGTTGATGATCGAGGTCTGGATTTTTTCGACCAGCAGCTTGTCGTTGTTCTGGATCAGCCGGATCTGCGGTGCGGTCTGAATCGCGATGGTCCGGGAAAGCTTGATGTCGTACAGTTTTTTATCAAACCGATCCGCCATCTGGCGCGCGTCGTTTGCCTTCTGGGCATCCATCGGGTTGCCGGACGCGATGGCTTTGGCATCCAGTTCGGGAATCACCTTCTCCTGGATTTCCCGCAGTTTCTTCTCACCCGCGAGGATGTACAACTGCAGCTCACGGAAGTAATCGAGGTTTTTCTGGTACATCAGGTCAAACATCCCGATGTCTTTGAGGAGCGCCATTCTCGACCGATCCAACTCGTTGGCGATTCGATCGAGCTGGGCATCCACGGTCTCGTATTGGGCCGCGAATTTTGCAAAACTCTTTTTCGCCCGGCGGAACAGCGTGAACTTCTTTTCTTTATCCTCCAGGGCGTCGACATCGAGCGTCTTGACGTTGACCAACAGATCGGTCATCAGTTCGCCGACATGCCCGGCGTCTTTGGAGCGTACCTGCCCCAGGATATTGTCCGCGAATTC
Organism: Clostridiaceae bacterium; assembly: GCA_012522285.1. Lineage (GTDB taxonomy): Bacteria > Bacillota > Clostridia > Saccharofermentanales > UBA5734 > JAAYKS01. The sequence goes on from JAAYKS010000069.1 coordinate 1,099, forward strand.
AGAGATTTTGGTCTGCGCGCCAATGCCGTACTGGATCATCTGCTGAGAGTCGTTGATGTCGATACCGGCGACAATCGCCTCCACCCGAACCCGCTCCTCGGGGGTGAGTTCATCCAACTCCCGGGTCAGCATTTTGAGTCCGGCGTCTGCCACAGCGGACACGGGGGCGGATGCGGTGGCCTGTAGGCTTTGGGCGTTCGTGGACGAATAGTCCTGCATGATGGTTTCCCCTTTCGCGTGTGTCAGCCTTCCATCTTGAGAGTGGTCTCGAGGAGGTTGATGTCGGACTCGATGTCCATGATCTCGTCTACCATAAGCTTGCCGAACTGTTTCTCAAACGCGGTCTCCAGAATCTCCAGTGCCTGCGTGGTGCGTTCACCGAGCTGGCGGATCTCCTGGGTCTGGATCCGTGTCTTCTGGATGTCCAGATATTTGACAAGGATGCTGGACGCGGTCTCAAGATAGTAGTTGAAAAACCGTCGGGCGATGGTCATTTTCTCCGGATACTTGGTCACATATTCGATGATGCGGTTGCCGGTCTCATACACCCGCCGTCCACGTGTGCGGATGTCGGGTGACTGGATCTGCTTGAGAACGGTATCGATGTTGCGCAGATCAGCGGAAGCCTCTTGGAGAATGTGCCGTTTTTCCGCGTCATACTTGGCAAAATCCACTTTGACGCGTCCGACAGAACGAGTCGGGTCCAGCGACTTGCGCGCGGTTCCGTGCAGAATCAGTGCGAGGATAACGGCGAGCAGGAACGGGACCTTCAAGACCACGTTCAGGACGACAAAAATACCAACGCCCAAGACCGTAGCCAGGATACGCCCGTCCCTTTTTTTCATCGGTTTGATGTCCCTCGCCATAACCCACCTCTGTCAGTATTCCAGCACATACAAGAAAATTATACATCACCCGGACGGTGCGTGATATAGGGACAGCCGCACAAGCCGGACATCAAGTCGGCACGGTCAGGCGGAGATGTCCTGACGCCGGAACAGGCGGATGCCGATCGCTAGAAAAACCGCAATGAGAACAAACGAGACCGCGATCCCCTGTAGCAGCATCGGTGTCTTTACGGTCAGCGCGGAGAACGGGATCACATAGCCGGAGGGGATCAACCGGGTCAAAAAATCGATTATGGGATTGTCCACCAGTTGTACGACGGTCGTAATCAGCCCCTCGGCAAACTGCAGTCCGATACCGATCGCAATCACAATCCCCGTGCTCTTGGTCAAGATCGCCACGCCGGCCAGCAACGCGCCATACACCAGATTGAGCAGGGTGATCCGCAGAGCAACCCCTCCAATCCGTATCAATTGGACCCACTCGAACGTCCCGCCCCATCCGTTCACCAGCGCGGCAAAGAGGGTGATGAGTGCAACCCCCGCCAGCGAGTACCCAAACAACGCCAGTGCGAGTACCACAAACTTGGACAGATAGAGACGCACCCGGTCGGTCCCGCCCACCAGCATGATTTTCAACGTGGACCGGGCATACTCGGAGGAGAACAGCGCTGCCAGCAACACCAGCATGAAAATCTGGATCAGGGAATACAGATCGGCCGACTGCAGTGCGTTGAGTCCGGTCAACCGGAAGGCTGGAATGACATTCGAAACCTCATCGGGAATTCCCGTATCCGTACTGTCCAAAATCAACTCCAGCATTTGAAACAAACCAATAATGAGCACCGCATATCCGACAGACACCAGCGCCAGCACCTTGACCGTCAACCCCTTGCGGAGTTTGAAAGCCTCAATACGCAGCAGATTCCGCATGGTTGCTTCCTCCCGTCATCTGGATGAAGTGGTCTTCCAGTGTAAACGCCTGGGTTCCCAGCATATGCACCTCGACGCCGGACTCCACGACCCGGCGGCACAACGCGCCCGTGCGGTCCCCGCCCCCTTGTACAAGCACCGTTCCGTCGGGATCTATCCGGATGTCCGCGTCGGCAAGGAGGGGATCTCCCAGCAGTGCCTCCCTTGCACGGACCGCGTCGGAGGTCCGCAGAACAGCAACTTCCCGGTTCAACCGTGTCAAGTCTTCGCCAGAAATCTCCTCAATCTACCGCCCTTCGTGGATGATGCCATAACGCGTGGCCAGCATGGCCAATTCGCTCAGGATGTGGCTGGAGATCAGGATCGCGGTGCCTTCCTGTGTGGCGACGCGCTTGAGATCGTCCCGAAACTGCACTACGCCCGCCGGATCCAGCCCATTGACTGGTTCGTCCAACAGCAGCAGCCCGGGGCGGTTGATCATGGCGCGTGCCAATCCCAGGCGCTGGCGCTGACCCAGAGAAAAATACTTGACCCTCTTTCGGTCGTTGGCTTCCAGACCCACCGATTCCAGCACCTCGGGGATCCGC
>JAAYKS010000444.1 GCA_012522285.1 Clostridiaceae bacterium
GCCGCCAGGTGAGTCCGATCCTGCGCGCGGTTCGCCAGGCAGCGAACACAAAGAGGAGAAACGCGATCCCAAGCACCAACAGCTCCCGCATTTGCGACGGTCGCACGATCAAGAGTTCCAGCAAAGCCGGAGAAACCAGCAGGGTCAGAAAAAAAGTCGCGGCGGCCAGATCGCCGTTGGCCTTGAACCATCCGCGCAAGGTTGCGATACGAGATTGGATTTGCATCCCGGCTCCTCCCGATGCGTCAAAGTCTGTCATCCATTTTACATCATTGCGGTCTCTTTATCAGAAACGGCGTTATAATAGTTTACGTGTGAACCATTTGCATCGTCCTGTCTATGGTTGATTGGGCGAAATGAAGGAGGTTGAGACGCGAAATGGCCGAAGCATACACCAAAGCATGGCTCAACTATGGACCGGTCGGCCGGTCGGAGAACACAGAATACTACAGGAGTGTCTATTGCCCTCTCCAGGGCGACCCCATCCTGGACAATGCGGTACGGGAACTCCGCACCGGTGCCAAGGGCATGTATGGACTGTTGCCGTTCCTTACTGCAAAACCACCCGAACGAGGTGGTTATATCGAATTGGCGGTGGATCCGACCCTCAGCACAGTCAAAGAAGGCTACACCCTCCAGTCGGACGACATCCGCGTGAAGATCACGGGCAAAGAGCCGGTAGGCGCCCTGTATGGCGCGTTTCATGTGCTCCGGCTGACTGCGACCCGCAAAAGCATCCAGGGATTGGATCTGCGCGTGAACCCCTCCGCCCGCTGGCGCATTCTCAACCACTGGGACATGTTTTCCATGCGGATGCATGTCGACAATACCGACGGTGTGATGAATGGCTCACTGTTTTTCCAGGACGGTGAAATCGTGTGTAACGAACGCACCCGTGACTACCTCCGGATGCTCGCATCCGTCGGCATCAACGGCCTGTCGATGCACGTTGTCAACGTATACGGAGACGCGCTGGATATGATCATGCCCCGCTATTACAAAGAGATGACCCGCATCTCCGAGCTGTTCGCCAGTTACGGTGTCGGTATGGTCATCGCGATCAACTTTGCCTCCCCCGTCCTGATCGGCGGGCTCGAGAGCGCCGACCCCGGTGACCCGCGCGTTCAGGCCTGGTGGAACGAGACGATGGCCAACCTCTATGCGAACGTTCCAAACATCGCAGGATTTGTCGTCAAAGCGGATTCCGAGGGTGTACAGGGCCCCTTTGACTACGGCCGTACCCAGGCCGACGGCGCGAACGTGGTCGCCCGCGCGATCAAGCCCTTCGGCGGTGTGGTGTTCTGGCGCTGCTTTGTCTACAACTGCCAGCAGGACTGGCGCGACAAAACGACCGACCGCGCCCGTTCCGGATACGACAACTTCCATCCGCTGGACGGACAGTTCGACGACAACGTGATCCTGCAGATCAAAAACGGGCCTCAGGATTTCCAGGTGCGCGAGCCGGTGCACCCGCTGTTCGGCACCATGGACCATACTCATGAGATGATCGAATTTCAGATCTATCAGGAGTATACGGGTGGTCGCATCCATACCTGCTTCCTGATCCCGCAGTTCAAAGAGATTCTGGCGTTCAACACCTACGCGAAAGGACAGGACAACACCGTCGCGGACATCGTCTGCGGGCGGACTTATAACGATTACGCGCATACCGGCATCTGTGCGGTCGCCAATGCCAACAGCAACGTGAACTGGTGCGGACACGATCTGGCCTGCGCCAATCTCTACGGGTACGGCCGGCTGTGTTTCGACACCGACGCCACCAGTGAAGACATCGCGCGGGATTTCATCCTGCAGACCTACTCGGCGCATCCGACCGTCATGGCCAATCTCTCCCATATCCTCCTCAACTCCTGGCTGACATACGAAAAGTACAACGCTCCGCTTGGCCTCGGCTGGCTGTGCAACAACGGCATGCATTACGGCCCGGGGCCGGATGTCTACGAGTATGACCGCTGGGGCACCTATCATCGCGCCAACTGGGAAGCGATCGGCATCGACCGCACCAGCCGCGGAACCGGATTCGTGTCGGAGTACAACGAACCCAACCGTTCGATGTATGACAATCTGGATACC
>JAAYKS010000445.1 GCA_012522285.1 Clostridiaceae bacterium
GGACCTGATCGTGCGCATCTGCGGACTCTCTGTCTTTTTTGTCTGCCTGACGCCGAAAGTGCAGGACGAAATCATCGCCCGGAATCTGTATGGGCAGTGAGAGGAAGATGGAGAGAAAAGACCTGCAGGGGCTTGTCTTTGACATACAGCGGTTTTCAGTCCATGACGGGCCGGGCATAAGAACGACCGTGTTTTTGAAGGGCTGTCCGCTGCGATGTGCCTGGTGCCACAATCCGGAGTCTCAATCGAAGAATGTTGAGCTGGCTTTCTATCCGGCGCGCTGCGTGGGGTGCGGGAACTGCGTATCCGCCTGTGCGTACGGGTGTCACAGTGTGGATGGTCCCGTACATGAGATCCGGCGCCCGGACTGCACTGTGTGCGGCGTTTGTGTAGAGACCTGTTACTCCGGTGCGTTGGCGTTGATCGGTAATACGATGACCGTCTCCCAGGTAATGGAAGAGGTGATGGCGGACCGTCTGTTTTACGAAGTATCGGGCGGCGGTATGACCGTGTCGGGCGGAGAACCGATGGCACAACCGGCGTTTACGCTGGGATTGTTGAAAGCCGCCAAGGCACGGGGGATCCATACCTGTCTGGACACGTGTGGTTATTGCGGTCCAGAGGATCTGATCCGCGCAATCCCTTATACGGATACATTCCTGTTTGACCTGAAAGCCCCGTCCGACATCCATGAACAGTGGACAGGTGTGCCGCTGGAGCTGATTCTGTGTTCGCTCCATGCGCTTGACGATGCCGGAGGCAACATCACCCTGCGTTGTCCTCTCATTCCGGGGATCAACCGGAGCGATGAACACCTGATCAATGTCGCAGAGATCGCCGCTTCCCTGAAACACATCACCGGGATCCAGATCGTACCGTACCATCCTGTAGGCCTCGCCAAATGTGAAGCGATCGGCAAAGAGCCTGCCTATTCGGAAACTAAATCGCTCGGAGCCGAAGAGGCAGAGAAGTGGGCGGATCATCTGCGAGAACTGACCTGTGTACCGGTGACGGTTGTCTGAAAAGAGATGGAATTGGGTTTGATATTCCATTTCATACGAAGGAGACGACCCCTGCACAAATACGACATAATAGGAGTACGGATGATTTTTACATGCCAGAATCGTTTAGGACAGGGTTTGCTCCATCAACCGGGTGGATCGAATGGCTGCGGGTGGTAAGATGTCGGAAAAAACGAGTAATAACATCTCGGATTATGAGCGGGTACAGCTTGACAGAGAATCCATCCTTGCGTTGTGGTCTAAAACGTACAACACCGCAGGCAAGCCGGACTGGTCTCATTTGTTTCCGTATTACCATCCGGACATGGTTTTTCAGGATTCGATCCAGCGTATCGAAGGGATCGAGTCTTTCAAGGCGATGTGCAATCGTCTGACCGAGCGCTGCAAGAGTCTGCATATGGAGATCCTGTCGCTGACCCGGGACGGCTCTGTGTTCATGATGGACTGGAAAATGACCATGTCATTCAAGAAATTCCCGGACACCCCCATCTTTGGTGCCACCCGCCTGACGTTGCATCCGGACGGCCGCATCATCGAGCAACGCGACTACTTCGATCTCTGGGGGGATATCTTCAACGGGATTCCTCGATTTAAACCGATCTACCGCAAGTTTATGCGACGCAAATCCGGGTGAGGTTGCGCGACGGCCGGATGGCCTGGAGACGCTTGTACAGGAGAGCCCCCATGAAACATAAGTTGCCGGACGAACTGCAGTTTCTTGCCAACCGAAAAGCACCCCAGAAACCTTTTGTCGCGGATCTTTCCGGCAAAGTCTGTGTGCTCACAGGGGCGACGTCAGGGGTGGGGTTATCGGCAGCCAGGAGTCTGGCCGGTCATGGTGCCTCGCTGGTTCTGATCGCGCGCAACGCACAGAAAGCAGAAGCCGTCCGGAAGGAAATCCACGACACATGGCAGGTGCCGGTCGATGTGATCCTGGCGGACTTTGCCGATCTGGAACAAGTCCGCGCTGTCGCAGCGGAGTTGATCAGGAACCATCCCAAAATCGATGTGCTGATCAACTGCGCCGGGATGCACTCGACGAGACGGACATGGACCCCCGCAGGTCATGAAACTGTGTTTTGTGTCAACCATCTGGCCTCGTTTCTGCTGACCTATCTTCTGATCGACCACCTCAAAATGAATGCACCTGCGCGCATCCTCCAGGTCAATTCAGAGGGGCATCGGTTCAACGGACTGGCTCTTGAGGATCTCGACTGGAAAAAAAGACATTACACCGGCTTGCGGTCGTACGGCGCGTCCAAAACCGCCCAGCGTTTAACCGTCTGGGAATTTGCGGACCGGTTGCAGGGGAGCGGTGTGACGATCAATGCCATGCACCCGGGAGACGTCAAAACCGGTATCGGCAGCAACAACGGATGGCTGTATCGCACCTTTACAAAACATGTGACAGGTCTGTTTCTCAAAGACGCATCCATCAGCGAACCCGCAATCGGGTATCTGGTGTCGGCACCGGAAATGGCAACGGTCAGCGGCCGGTTTTTCCATTTGACATGTGAAGAGA
>JAAYKS010000446.1 GCA_012522285.1 Clostridiaceae bacterium
GATTGGGATTGTGCAAGGCCGCTTCTGTCACCGATTCCAGGACGACAAAATGGAGATCGAATTGCTGCAGAACCGATGCTGCTTCCTCTGTCTGTGCAGAAGGATAAATGCCGACCGGATTGCGTTCATTTCGAAAGAGTACCTTTACGACGCCAGGCGCGATGATCCGGCAATCCAGTGGCGAACTTTGTGCTTCTGCTATCGCTATATGGCGATCCCTGCAATACTTCAAAAAATACGCCGTGCTGAGATAGCCGGGCTCCAGGAGTACAATCTGGCCGTCTTTTAGATAAGGAGAGATCCTCTTGATCAGATCCTCGTGGAATCTCGTGTTGGTAAACAGCACGATGACCCTGGGCTCTTCAGAAAAGGCTTCCTGGATGTCATTCGTGACTTTGTGGATCTTCGTCCTCTTCTCGCCATCTACGTCTTTGAGCGTGATCTCGCCGCCTGACTTTACCAACGCGTCAAAATGGGCCATATTCCCTTTGGTAGAAGATTTGAACAGTGTTACGGAATGTCCTTTTACACTCAGATCTGCTGCCATGGCAGACCCTCCGTTTCCAGCGCCAATGATCGTGATCTTCATGACAATACCCTCCCTTGTCAAGCAAAGGTCGCAACTGCCGGGCGGATCCTAAAAGATGTCATTGCGACAGACCACCAGCAGCAACCACCGGTTGTGTGCAGGAGGTCAAAAAAGAAACAGAGTGATGCGGCCGAATCAGATAGCAACCGATCTTCCAGTGATTTGGCATGACCCCCTGATAACCATTGTATCAAAGGTTTTTCTGTCTATAAAATAATTACTAATCAATTTGTATATATCGATCGTGGGCCGACAGGCGACAAGCCTGCAATCGAGAAGTCATTTCGTTCAAAGTTGGCAATCCGGCTGGCCGATCGGACACTCGGTCCGGATACGCACCGGCTGCCTGGTGATTTGAATCACACGCGCTGCCTGGACCGGTTCACCAGCGTTTATCAGGACTTTGTTCATCGCCAGACCGCCAGCCAGGATCGTCAACAGTACCCCGGAACCGATAAAGAGCCACTCGATGCGGATCCGGTCGGCCAGGGGGCCGAAAATAAACATGGCGGTCGGCATGACGCCGCTGGCGATCATACCCATCACGCCAAACACCCTTCCCTGGAAGTCCGGTTCCACTTTCTCCTGCAGCATAACTGTCGCCGGTGTCTGATAGAACGGCATGGTCACCCCCGTGATCGTCATGATGCCAAGATAGATCCAGAAATGCGGGACGACACCCAGCAAAAAGGTGGTGATGCCGACCATCAGAGTTGAAAACGCTATCGTCTTGATGCGGTTACGGAAACCGCCCCAGGAGGCAATCAGCAGGCCGCCTGCAAGCATTCCGCTGGAAAACACAACTTCGATGGCCGTCAACCGCCAGATGTCTTCTCCAAAAGTTCGTGTAACCTGTAACGGTGTCAGGATGGCAACCGGGGTGACCATGATGAATAGCAGCGTAATGTAGATAAAAAACCGGCCGATATATTCGTGCCGCCGGATATATCTGACCCCTGCTACCAGATCCTGCCAATACTTTTGGTTTGGATTGTCTTCCGACCGCACATGGGCAGGCACGCGCAAGGTGAGCATCACCAGGATTGCCCCGATCGCAGTCACGACGTCGATCATCAGGATGACTTCGATCGACGTGAAGTTGAGGAGTGCTCCGCTGATCATAGGTGAAATCAGCATGATAGCCGACGTCAGGCTGGAGAACAAACCGTTGGTTTTCATGAGACGGTCTTCCGGCACGATTTGCGGCAGCAAGGCACTGACCGCAGGCGTTTGCACTGCGGAACCCAACGCACGGATCAATGCGATCACAAAGAATAGCCACAAGTCACGATATCCGGACAGAAAAAAGAGAGCCATGATCAACGTAGCCGTAGCGATCAGCCCGTCCGCCAGCATAATCAAGCGCTTGCGGTCATACCGGTCAGCCCAGACGCCGGCAAAGGGGGAGAGAAAAAAGGTGGGCAGAAACCCAAACAACAAATAAAGCGTCATCATAAAGCCGGATTGTGTGTCCAGCGTAATCCGCCACAAGATTGCATAGGAAACGAGCAGAGAACCGAACAAAGATATCGCTTGGCTCACCATAAAAAGCAGGGTCTTTCTTTTCCAATCAACGGATGGATTCTCCATGCCATCCACCTCGACTTTCCTATCACGGGTCTATACGCAAGTGTTGATTTGGTTGTACTACAGATCGCTCACAATAAGCGTAATGCCTATTACCAAAGCCGACAGAACTGCTGTTTTTTCCCTTTTAGTAACGTGCGTTTTATCGTTTTAACCAGGGCCCTGTTACTTTTAAGTTGTATTCCTGCCGCGCAAGCCAGCCGTTCGTTTCATGTGACGGAGCGTGTTGTTTTGGATCAGCAAGGAGATGATTTTATGATCAAACTCGAACCGTATCTCAATTTCAATGGAAATACAGAAGAGGCGTTTGCATTCTATCGATCCGTATTCGGCGGTGCCTTTTCATCGCTCGTCCGGCTTAAGGATATGCCGATGCCAGGAGTTCATATTCCGGCAGCGGATGCAGACAAAATCATGCACATCAGTCTCCCGATCGGCAGAAATACACTGATGGGCAGCGACAGTCTGGAATCAATGGACATGAAATGGAACCAAGGCAACAACTTCTACATCTTCATCGAACCGGACAGCAAGGCCGAGGCCGATCGGCTCTTCGACGCCCTGTCAGCCGGAGGAGAAGTCGAGATGCCAATGGCTCTCCAGTCCTGGGGAGATTATTTCGGCAGTTTCCGGGACCGATTTGGGATCCAGTGGATGATTGACATGGAACTGCCTGACAAGTCCACCGAGGAGGTGTAGGCAATGGCTGAGTTGAATGCTTACATGAAATTCCGGGGAAATGCCCGGGAAGCGATGACGTTTTATCAGCGCTGCCTGGGTGGAACCCTCCACCTGATGACGATCGGCGAAACACCCGCAATGAAGGAGCAGATGCCGGAGGCGGTGTGGGACAAAATCATGCACTCCGTACTGACCAGCGGCAGTGTCATGCTCATGGGATCCGATCTGACCGGCGAGGAAGCATATAGCCAGGGAAATGCCCTGACCATCTGCTTGGTCTGTAAAAGCAAAGAAGAGATAGAAACCCTTTTCACCAAACTGGCTGAGGGAGGTACAGTCATTACACCGCTGGCTGAGATGTTTTTTGGCCTTTACGGCGCCCTCACCGATAAGTACGGCTTCCATTGGATGTTTCAGTATAGTGAAACCCAAAATGCATAATGAGTTCGTTTCCAGGGGGGGGATATCACATGAGAAAGATCATCGTTTTATCCATGATCACTTTGGATGGTGTGATGCAGGCGCCTGGCGGCCCTGAGGAAGATACGTCCGGCGGTTTCGACTGCGGCGGTTGGGTCATTCCTTATTTTGATGATACCTATGGCAAGATCATGGAAAAACAACTGCAACCAGCAGATTTGCTGTTGGGTAGAAAGACTTTTGTAATTTTTACCGGCTACTGGCCGGCTCATGAAGACGAATGGCCGGGGCTTCATGATGCCAGAAAATATGTCCTGTCCAATACCATAGAAAAATCAGACTGGAAGAACACCGTTTTTCTCAAAAGTCTGACAGAGATCAAAGAACTCAAACGGACGAAAGGCCCTGACATGCAAGTGCACGGCAGCGGGGAACTCGTAAATCTACTGCTAGAGAATGACTTGGTGGATGAACTCTGGCTCAAGATTCTCCCGTTAACACTAGGGACAGGAAAGAAACTATTCGGCAACGGTACGATTCCGGCAGCATTTA
>JAAYKS010000447.1 GCA_012522285.1 Clostridiaceae bacterium
GCCTTGTTGGTGAACGTGATGGCCAAAATACGGGAAGGGGCCACCCCGCGTTCGCGGATCAGAAAGGCGATCCGTTGCGTGATGACACGGGTCTTGCCCGACCCCGCGCCGGCCAGGATCAGGAGCGGTCCGGCGGCATGACGCACCGCCTCCTGTTGTTCCGGATTGAGCCGGTCCAGCAGGTTCTCCGTGTCGTCTTCTGCCGGGCCGGGCGATTGATTTTGTCCTGTCGGGAAATGGTCGATCATGCACTATACCTCTTGCTCGTTCGTTTTCAGACTACCATGATACCATTGACGCCCCGGTTTTTTGACGGGAAAAGGCCGGTCTCCTCGCGGAGACCGGCCTTGCTTTCTATCGTGTGGCGTCCCCGCTCAATACCGGGGTTCAATCAGGCCGTAGTCGCCGTCTTTCCGTTTGTAAACCAGAGAGACCTTCTCGGACTCATGGTCCAGGAAGAGCAGAAAGCTGTGCCCGAGCATTTCCATCTGTAACACTGCTTCTTCGGCATCCATCGGTTTGAGATCGAAGGATTTGCGCTTGGTGATCGTGCCGAGCGCATCCGCGGCTTCCATCTCCTCTACCTCGGGAGCCACAGTCTGGCTCTTCAGGTATTCTTTCATGTAGGCGTAATCGCGGATCCTCTTTTCGATCCGTGTTTTGTACTTCCGGAACTGGCCTTCCAGTACGTCGACCGCCTGATCGAGCGCGGAATAGGCGTCCTCCGAGGATGTCTCCGCGCGATAGTAATGGCCTTGGATCTTTATGGTGACCTCAAGGATTTTGAGTTCTTTTTCGGACCGGAGTTTGACGTTGGCGACTGCATCATCACCAAAGAATTTGTTAAATTTTGCAAGTTTCTGCTCGATCCGGTTCCGCAGTTGCTCCCCGACTTTCGTCCCGATGGCAGTGATCATGATCTGCATGCGACCGCTCCTTCCAAGCACCGCCGAGGCGGTGTCTGTGATAAGCTCCGGAGGCGTGCTCCGACGGGTTTTCAATCCGGTCACATCATGCCCCGGTGATCCGTCCCCTCGGGTCCTCCGTGCAGTTTCATGTTACCATTCCGCGGAAGCAGTGCGCAATCGCATGTTACAATCAGTACAAAACAAACCGAATCAATGCAGGTTTTTCAACGGGAGGGACGCGCCATGCCGGATCCGGTCGTTTCGGTCGTTCTACCGGTCTACAACGAAGAGGAAGTGCTGCCCGAAACGCTGCGCAGGCTGACCGCCGCACTGGAGTCTGTCGGAGAGCCTTTTGAGGTGGTTGTCGTCAACGACGGCAGCCGGGACGGCACAATGCGGATCGTGCGCGAAGTCTGTGCCGCGGATCCCCGATTCAAGCTGGTCTCGTTTTCGCGCAACTTCGGTCATCAGACCGCGATCACCGCCGGGATGGACCACTCATCGGGCCAGGCGATCGTAGTCATCGACGCGGATCTGCAAGACCCGCCCGAAGTCATCGCGGAGCTGGTGTCCCGCTGGCGCGAGGGATATGAGGTCGTCTATGCCCGCCGGATCGAGCGCAAGGGAGAGACAGCGTTTAAAAGGAGAACCGCCCGGCTGTATTACCGGCTCCTCCGCGGTCTGACCACCGTGGACATCCCGGTCGACACCGGTGACTTCCGCCTGATCGACGCCAAAGTGCGCGACGCACTGCTCGCCGTACCCGAACACAACCGGTACGTCCGCGGTCTGGTCTCCTGGTTGGGGTTCCGACAGACGTTTGTCCCGTATGTCCGTGAAAAACGCTTCGCTGGTGTGACCAAGTACCCCCTGCGCAAAATGATCCGACTCGCAGCCGACGGCATCACTTCCTTTTCCTACAAGCCTCTCAAGGCCGGGATCGCCATCGGGGTCGCCCTCTCGGTTTTCGCGCTGCTGTTCGCCTTGTTCATTTTTGTGTCGCGCCTGGCAGGATGGGTTTTCATGGAACCCGGCTGGGCCTCCCTGATGTGCGTAATGCTGTTCTTTTTCGGGGTGGTCCTGATTATGCTGGGCGTCATCGGCGAGTACATCGCCCGGATTTTCGAAGAGGTCAAAGGCAGGCCGCTTTATATCGTCAGTGAACGGATCGGTGCGTTGCCCGACCGGCCCCGAGCGCGCTGAACGGAGGATGATTCATGACATGGTCTGAGCTGGTCGTTTCTTTGCGCGAACTCAACACGCTGTCGATCGTTGTACGGATGCTGTTCGCCATCCTGGCGGGCGGGGTCATCGGAATGGAGCGAGAGCGCAAACGCCGCCCCGCAGGATTCCGCACCCACATGCTGGTGTGTCTGGGATCCGCTCTGGTGATGATGATCAACCAGTACATCTTTTATACTTTCACACAGTCTTCCGATCCGGCCAGGCTCGGTGCCCAGGTGATCAGCGGCATCGGTTTTCTCGGCGCAGGTACCATTTTGATCACTTCCCGCCAGCAGGTGCGCGGCCTCACCACAGCCGCGGGGCTGTGGGCCTCGGCCTGCATGGGATTGGCGATCGGGATCGGATTTTACGAAGGAGCGCTCATCGCCTGTGTCTGCATTTTCCTGACCATCACCTTGCTTGACCGGCTCAA
>JAAYKS010000448.1 GCA_012522285.1 Clostridiaceae bacterium
CGCTGGCACCTCGGACAGGAATCGAACCCGTATCAACAGCTCCGGAAACTGTCGCCTTATCCATTAGGCCACCGAGGTATGTGCGAGAGATACGTCCGGGATTCGTAGTGACAGAATTATACAACCGGAGAGGCCGAAATGCAACGACGGGTCCTACACCCGCTCGGCCGTGTTCTCCAGCGTCTGACGGGCCAGCAGGGCCAGTTCTTCGTACAAATCCCGCTGGATCGATGCCCAGGGGGAGTCGATGTCTTTCATATATACGTCCGGGATGGCCTGCAGCACCGCCTCTGCGGTCTGTCGTCCCGGAAACCGGCGGAACGCGAGAATCGCATTGGATGCGGCTGGAATTCCACTGTCGATCTGGTGGTCAGACGCCGAATACCCACCGTTCTGGTACTGGACCGGACTGTCGAGATCCCGCTCCCGGAAGGCCGCGCGCAGGTAATAAATCGTGACATCCAGCAGTTTGTTGTTGCGGATGGAGTCGTCTCCGAAAAGCGCGGTGGACAGTTCGGATTTTGTGAGCGCCCGGTTGCGGTTGTGCAGCAGCAGCGCGAGCAGCTCGCGGGTTTTGTTGGTCCGGAAATGGATGTGCCGGTCCTGGGTTTTGATCGGAGCGGCATAGAAGGGACCGAAACAGTTGACATAAACCTTCTTGATCCGGTAGTCGAACCGGTCGATGACCGTGCGGATGAACTCCGGCTCGATGTTTTCGTCGACCGCGATGTTGATCACGGGTTCGAACAGAACCCGGTCGGCATACAACGCAATCATGCGGCTGTGTGCTGCCAGTGAAACCGATGCCCGCACGTACTCCACCGCGACCGTCTCCTGCCGGTTGCGGAGTGCGATACAGGCCATCAACCCGTAGTACATCGCAGCCGCATAAGGCAAATTGTCTTTCTCGTTGCGTTCGAAGCATTCTTCCACGATCGTGGAGGCTTCGGATACATGGTCTCCGTCCAGGAGGGCGGGCACAACTTTGGACATGGCCGACAGATAGACCGGCGGAATGCAGTCCTCCTGAAGTGCTCGGATCTCCCGCGCGATCTCCACCGCGTCGCCGCCCCGCAACAGAGCGGCGACCTGTTCTTCGACCCGTGCGGTGGCGGCAAACCGATGACTGTCCGGAAACAAGGTGACGAACTCGCGGATCCGGTCAAGCAGCGGATCCAGTTTCTCGTCCCGCAATGGCTGCTCCAGGATGTGGTCCCGGTACAAGTCCGCCGTCAGGCACTCGATCGACATCACGAGTTCGTTCCAAAGATCGTCCTGGATCGCATAGGGTTCGGCCGGCGTGACTTGCCAGCCGTCGAACAGCTTGCGCGCTTCCTCAAGCTCGTCCATGTTCTGGAGCGCACGCACCGCATAATACTGGTTCGCGGCTTTGCCGAGCAGATCGAGTTCTTCCCGGGTAATCCCCTCCGCAGCTTTCCGGCTGGCCACCGTTTCGGGAAACCGGCCCTTGTGGTAATGGACCGCGATCATGATCCACTCGTACCAGCGGATCATCCGCTCGTTTCCGGCCGCTCGTGCCGCTGCCAGGCGCGTTTCGATCTGGGAGGCGGCCACGCTACTTTGCTCCGACAGAAACAAGCAGCACACTTTATCCGCCAACAAAAGGCATTCCGCTTCGGGTGACACCGCCGCCGCCTCGGGGAGCATCTCGTCCAGGATCGAACAGCTGTCCTCACACACCCCGTCTCGACGCGTCAACATCGCGCGGTATCGCATGGCTTCGACCAGCCGGTCTCCCTCGCCAGCTGCCCGGAATCCGGATAGCGCGCGGTCCACCGCTGGCAACGCGTCGTTTGACTGTCCGTGTAATAGAAGCAGTTTTGCCTGCAGGAGACACACAACAGGTCCGCAGCGTTCTCCGCCCAGGCGTTCCAGCCAGCGGTCGAGCTCCGGCATGAGACCGGCCGCGATCATGGCGTCCCCGACCTGTCCGGCGCACTGTTCCAGCAGGACCCGGTCGTCCGCCAAAAAGGCAAACCGTCCCGCGTCCAACCAGTTGCCCGTTTCCGCCATACACGTCGCTGCTTTTTGGTACTCCTCTTTCGTCGGCGGGAGGACCGATCTCAGGTAGGTGGCAAACGGGGCATAAAAGCGGTAGTGTCCGCCATCTTTCTTTTTGAGATAGTAGTGGTTGTTCACCAGATACTCGAGCAGTGCCGCGGCGTTGCCGATACCTGCCATCTTGTTGCACAACGCAGGTGTCATGTCTTCCAGCAGCCGGATGTCTTCCACAAACCGCCGCAGACTCCCCGGCAAGGTCTCCAGTATTCCCTCGAAACACGCCATATGGGTGCGGTCGCAGCTGCCGTCCATCCGCAGCCGCTCCGCCGGCACGTCGATGTCGCGGTGCTGCTGGAGCAACAGCCGGAACGCGTTGATCGTGCAGGGCCATCCCCCGGAGGACTGCCAGACCGGCTCGGCGTCATATCCGACCACCTTCTCGGCTTCTTTGCGGTCGAGCAGCATGTCCTCGTCCCCAATGCGCCTTACCAGTGACTCCGAACCGGCCAGCGCTTCGGTCTCCAGAAGTCGTGAGGTGCCGAGGAGCACCAGCCGGAGACCCTCGGGAATTTTTCGGACCAGCCCTCCGAGAAACAGGCCGATCTGCTTGTCGTCCAATCGCTGGACATTGTCCAGTACGATGCAAATGGATTGGGGTCCGTCAGGTCCGTGCGCCAATCGGCGGTATTCGGCAAGAAAGCCATCCAGCAGGTCGAGAGCGACCCGGGCGGTGGAGTGCATTGCGGGATACAGACCGATGCGCTGTTCAAAGGCCGGCAATGCCCGGCGCATCGCAAGACCGAGATGCAGAACAAAGGAGTGGAGCGTATTGTCGCCCGCATCCAGCTCATACCAGACAGCAGGTCCGGAGCGGGCTGCAAACAAAGAAGCGGTGGCAGTTTTGCCAGATCCTGGGCCCGCACACAGATAGACCACTGGATGAGTTGTGTCACCCAGAGCTTCCAGAACGGACGGGCGGATGGAGAGGCCGCGCTCAGGGAGCGGGGGCCGTAGTTTGGCTAAACCAATCGAATCCATATCGACCGCCTCGCTAACCGGTTAACAGATCAAACTGTTGTATGTTGTGAGCTCACTCAGAGGATCGGGTAGAGTCCTATTA
>JAAYKS010000449.1 GCA_012522285.1 Clostridiaceae bacterium
AATCCGGGGATATTGCTTCCCGGAGCTCCGTATGTATACTCCGAAGATCCCTATCCGCCAGTGTTTCAGGCATTCACGCTGACAGTGCTCGAACCGGAGGAACCGACGCCAACACTGACGCCGACACTGGCACCGACCACGACTCCCCCGACGCTGACACCGACCACCGCACCTGTATCTCCGACTCCGACATCGACACCTACGCCGACACCCATCCCCGTTCCTCCGACGATCACGAGTGCACGGACGGTGACAGTGTACAGACCTTCCGGAGGGAGTTTTCAAGTCACCGCAGACGGAACTTTGCCGATCACCTACTCCTTGTCTCCCCTCCCGGATTATCCGGATATGCCCGTCCCAGTCGGTGTAACCATCGATGAAAACACTGGCTCTCTGACAATTGCTGACTGGACACCTCTCGGTACGCACTATTTTGGCATCGTCGCTACCAATATCGCCGGCCAAGATGAACAGACGTTTATGCTCGTTGTCAAAAACCTCTTCACTACCATCCCGCGCATTGACACCTCCATGCCCGGTCTGCATCCGGACCCGATCCTCAGATCTCCGAGTGTGGTCGGACTTTCGGCGAATCTTCCCTCCGTCATTCAGCCGGGAGCGGGCGACTGGCTCGCCAATCTGGCGGGCGCTCCCGAATACGTGCTCCGCAACGACGATCCCAAAGATCTCTACTCTCAAGACATGCTGTATATTTCCGGAGCGGAGTATGTGAAGTACGATCTGTTGATTGCCTTCACCGCGGAGGATGAGCTCTACGCGATTCGCGAGTTCGACACCAGCCCCTGCAACAATCATCACGCCGTCCCGATGACCGAAGAAGAAAAGCAAGCCATCGAAGACACGTTTAAAAACCGAAAATTGTTGATCGAGTACGATCGGTTCGGGTTCGGACCGGATCTCGAATCCCGATTTGACAGTTTCCTGGTTGATCAGTGGACGGAATTTTCCGTTCTGGACTACGGAAGCATGATGGGAGCAATCGATGGACTGAAAAGCGGCAATCTTTCGATTGGTCTGGGCGGCGTCATCGGCACGATCGTCCCCGGCAGTGTATTCAATGCGCTCCAAGGCAAGTCAGCAGACAACATCGGTCTGAGCTTTGGTCAGGAAGGCGCCACCATGACCTTTATGAGCGGTACGGTCAACTCCGTGGAGGACAAGCAGCGCTTTGACCTGGCCTTCTCGCAGCAGGCAGTCAGTGCATCGGCTATGAAGGAGGCAACACAAGGGGCGGGTGCCTTTACCTTTGCATTTGCGCACAACGATGCTTTGCCGGGATTTGCACAATTTGACATCGCTACGGATCTCGCGGCGGGGCAGAGCGTCAATGTTTACAAATATGACGCCCAAAGCCAGCGATTCTCCACCATCGCGGAAAACGTCATTGTGGCGGAAGGCGGTGTTGTGACCTATATGAACAACACCATGTCGGAGTACCTGATCACGTCGGCCAAGCTGGAAGGCGCTGAGACGACCGAAGCGTATCGCGTCAACAACCAGACGCGTGAACCCGCATCCTTCTTATGGGCCTATTTCGTCGGTGGAGGTGTTCTGCTTCTACTGGTGGCGGGGGGTATATTCCTCCTGATCTGACGCAAAAGAAAGATCGCCGAATCGCCTGGCGATCCCTCCCTGTGATCCCTGGCCTCTTATATGGGGCTGTTCGCAGTATTCGACCGTTCTGCCTCTTTTCTACAACAAAGAAGTCCCGCAGACAGATCGCTGCGGGACTTCTTTGTCTTTTGTTCATCTGCCGTGTTGCGAAGTATGAGCAAGTCGACCCTTTCTCTTCCGTCAGTATCGCTTGCGTGCGGTGTAGCTTGTGTGCAGCAGCGTATGTGAGATGTGTCCGCCCGGCGCGCCCAGATACACATCGTACAACGCTTTGAGCGACGGGTTCTCGTGGGACTTGCGGATGGGTTTTCCTTCGTCCTCCCGGTAGATCGCCTCCATGCGCAACCGGCGCACATCCGGGTCTGCGGAGCGAGGTTGTCCACCGCCCGTGATGCACCCGCCGGGACATCCCATGACCTCGATGAAATGGTACGGACTCTCTCCCCGGACGACTTCCTCCATCAGCTCCGCGGCACCGGCGAGTCCGTTGGTGACCGCCACGCGCAGCTCCACACCATCAAGAAAACTCCATTCCGCTTTGGGACGCTCGATCCGGATCGCCGCTTTCTTGATTTTCGCGAGACCGGCGACCGGATTGGAATGCAGACCGGAAAACGGCAGTTCGCGACCCGTGATGATCTCATACACCGTCCGGAGTGCCGCCTCCATCACACCACCCGACGCGCCGAACAGGTCGGCCGCACCGGTGGACAATCCGAGCGGATCGTCAAACCGGGATTCTGTGAGTGACTCGAAGCAGATTCCGGACTCCAGCAGCATCTTGCCCAACTCGCGAGTGGTGAGCACTTCGTCGACGTTCCACTCGCCATCGTTTTGCATTTCCGGACGGGTGATCTCGTACTTCTTGGCGGTACAAGGCATGACCGAGGTCACATGCATGTCTGACGGGAGGATGCCCTGCTTGTCTGCAAACCAGCTCTTCGCGAGCGCGCCGAGCATCATGTGGGGGGATTTGCAGGTCGACAGATGGGACAGATACTCCGGATAGTAGTGTTCGATGTACTTGATCCATCCGGGACTGCAGCTTGTGATCATGGGAAACACCGGCAACGGAAGCGGATCCGGCAGCGGCAGTGCGTCGCGTTCAGCGGAAGACAGAGCCCCCCGCTCCATGAACAACGCCGCGATGCGAGCCAGCAACTCGGTTCCCTCCTCGAGCACGGTCAAGTCGGCGGCAAAATCCGTGTCGAAAACGTAGTCGAATCCAAGCGCGCGCAGCGCACTGACCATCTGACCGGTCACCAACGTGCCCGGAGGCAGTCCAAACGCTTCTCCCAGCGCGGCACGGACCGCCGGTGCGGTCTGCACGACCGTCACTTTGGAAGGATCCGCCAGCGCCTGCCAGACCGGATCGGCGGATTCCCGCTCATGCAGCGCGTCGGTCGGACAGACCGTCGTGCACTGCCCGCAATAGGTACAGGCCTCCGTCCCCAGCAACCCGTCGCCGCCGGGTCCGATGCCGGTCAGAAATCCCCGGCGTTGCGGCTGCACCACGCCGATTCCCTGCACTTCCCCGCACATCACCACACAACGCCGGCAGAGGATGCATTTGGACGCATCGCGCACGATGGAAGGATTCGAGCGGTCGACCTCGGCTTTGGACCGGGCCCCCTCGAACCGCGATGTCTTGACCTGGAGCACTTCGCCCAGTTGCTGCAGCTCACAGTTGTTCGACCGCCCACAGTGCAGACAGTCGGTCGGATGATCGGACAGAATCAGTTCATACAGTACCTTGCGTGCCCGGCGGACGCGCGGCGTGTTGGTGTGTACGACCATGCCGTCGGCCACCGGCGTCACGCAGGCCGCCATGAGGGATTTTGCGCCATCCACTTCGACCGAACAGATTCTGCAGGATCCGACCGGTCCGAGTTCTTTGCGGTAGCACAGTGTCGGGATCAGGATATGGTGTGCCGATGCGGCTTCCAGGATGGTCGATCCCTCTTCCGCGGTACAGGGCTGCTGGTTGATCGTCAGTTGCACCATGGCTTCTTCCCTCCTCAGCGCCGGTCACATCGCAGGCAACGTCCGGCTTCATACACCGCCTCGATCGCTCGGTATCCTTGTCGCACCTCACGGAACCCTTCGACACGGGATTTCGGATCCAGATTGTCGGGCACCAGTCTGGGACGCTCGCTTCCGTCGGTTTCTTCGGCAGGAACAGGAATGTCGATCTTTTTTCCTTTGTCCAGTTCGCCGCTGCCGCCCAGATATCGGTCGATCGAGGATGCCACATGCTTCCCGTCGGCGATCGCCGTGATCACGATATCCGCGCCGCGGACCACATCCCCGCCCGCGAACACGCCCGGCAGGCTGGTCTGGTGGGTTTCCGGGTCGACGACAAACGTGCCCCAGCTGGTCAACTCCACCTCGTCGGGGCGGACAAAGGGAAGATCGGAATACTGGCTCACCGCGAGGATGACCGCATCTACGGAAAATGTCGCAAGATCCCCTTCGACAGGGACCGGCCGACGCCTTCCTTCCTTGTCGAATCCCACGCATTCCATGCGCTGGCAGACGACACGTTCCACGCGGCTGTCCCCTTCGAAACGCACCGGAGAGACCCGTTCATGGATTCGGACACCCTCCTCGACCGCTTCCCGGATTTCGCGCAGGTCGGCTGGCATGTCCTCGAGGTTTCTGCGGTACAACACCAGCACCTCGTCCGCCCCGTTCCGGAGCGCGACTCTGGCAGCGTCCATCGCGGTGCTCCCGCCGCCGATCACAGCGACGGTGCCGGCCAGGCGTACGCCCCGTCCCAGATTGACATCTCTCAGATAGTCCAGACCGTGGTGCACACCGGGCAGATCTTCGCCCTCCAGCCCGATCCGGCGGGAACGCTGGGTCCCGGTGGCGATATAGACCGCGTCATACAAGGTCCGGAGGGTTTCAAACGAGAGATCCCGTCCGATTTCGGTGCCGTACCGGATCCGGATTCCGGCTTGCTCGATCGCTTCGACTTCCCGCTGGAGCACGGCTTTGGGAAGCCGGTACTCCGGGATGCCGAACGCCAGCATACCGCCCGCGACCGATTCTGTTTCAAACACGGTCACGTCATACCCGAGTCGCCCCAGATAGTAGGCGCAGGTCAACCCGGATGGTCCGGCCCCGATGATCGCGACCGATTTTCCGCGACGGGTCGACGCGGGATCTTCGGGTGGCACGCCAAATGCCATGGCCACATCCGAGGCGTATCGTTTCAAGTCGCAGATGGACAGCGGGTCGTCCAGTTGCGCACGTCGGCATCTGGACTCGCAAGGATGGGTGCATACGCGTCCACAGATCGCCGGGAAGGGATTCTCCTGCCGGATCAGCCGATAGGCGTCCTCGGGCTTCCCTGCGGCGATCAGCGCCAGATACCCCGGCACGTTCACCCCTGCGGGACACGCATTCTCGCAGGGGGACAGGAACAGGTCCTGACACACGCCCGCGCGGCAATACTTGTGTCGGATGTGTTCGTCGTACTCCTCGCGAAAATAGCGGATGGTGCTCAGGACCGGATTGGGTGCGGTTTGTCCGAGTCCGCACAGTGCAGTGTCCTTTACCGTCTCGCCGAGCTCGATCAGCCGTTCTACATCCCCTTCCTGACCTTCTCCCCGGACGATCCGGTTGAGGATGTCCAGCATTCTCCGGGTGCCGAGCCGGCAGGCCACACACAACCCGCAGGACTCCTCTTGCACGAACTCCATAAAGAAACGGGCCACATCGACCATGCAGGTGTCTTCATCCATGCAGATCAGTCCGCCGGACCCCATGATGGCACCGAGTTCGACCAGAGACTGGTAGTCAATCGGGGTGTTGAGTTGCTCGCGTGTCAGGCAGCCGCCCGACGGGCCCCCGGTCTGGGCGGACTTGAATCGCTTACCGTGCGGCACGCCACCCCCGATATCGTAGATGATCTCACCCAGGGTGATCCCCATCGGGACTTCGACGATCCCGGTGTTG
>JAAYKS010000450.1 GCA_012522285.1 Clostridiaceae bacterium
ATATCCCAACAGAATTCATTGGGTTGTATGAAAAATATGGCTATTGCTATGTAAAAGACATAGTAAACTACGGAAATGGAATTGACCGTTTGTATGTCAGAGAAATAAAATAGACTATTCATTAAATTCCAATTTGTCGAACTCTTTTTATGTGGGTTGCATTTCGGCGAAAGGGTTGCATTTTCCTGCATTAGGGTTGCAACTTCAATGCAACCCTAATGCAACCATATGAAACCGTATCATTATTATCAACTGTTTCCAGTACATAACCCGCTCGACGTCAGGTTGGGCGGGTTATTCTTTTCCCGGCAGATCACAGAAACCGGGGCATTCCTTTGCAGATCATTTGCAGTTGGTTCCGGTTTTTGCAACGGCGAACGCGATGCCACAGGGCGGAATCGGGTATAATGCTAGGCAGCCACAGAGGATAAAAGGGGAGGAATAACCTGCCATGTCCGGACCGGATGTCGACCTGAGCAAACTCAAGGAACGCGCTTACAAAGGCAGTGCGGAAGCCCAATGCAAATTGGGACTCCGCTTCGAATTGGGGGACGACATACCGCACAGCGACGACCAGGCGCTTTACTGGTACGGGCTGGCTGCGGCACAGGGCGACTTGTTCGCCAAGACCCGCATCGCGGAAATCCGGCGCAAGAAAGCCAGACAGGCACCCGGCGGTCTGTACGGAATGGGGGACATTCTCCGCGACTTTTATACACCGCAAGCGCAACAGACCCATACCGGTTCTCCCCAGACGACCGGATCCGTCCAAAACACCCGACAGGTTACAGAGGTCGTACCTCCCGTGGAAGAGCCGGCGTTTGACCTGGAAGCGGAACTGTCCGCTCTGGTCGGGATGGAAGAGGTCAAACAGTATTTCAGAAGGTTTTCCAAACAGGCTGCTGCGGCAAAAAAGCGCCAGGCGGCAGGTCATACGGTCGATTCCGCGTTTCATCCCAATCTTGTCATTTCAGGAGCACCGGGGACCGGCAAGACGACCGTCGCCCGGCTGGCCGCGCACCTGTTCCGGCATCTCGGCTTTTTGAAAACGGGTAAAACCGTCGAGACGGTGAAGTCCGGCATGGTCTCGGAATACACCAGTCAAACCGCAAAAAAGACATCGGACCTCCTTCTTTCCGCATTGGGGGGGATGTTGGTCATCGATGAGGCACATACCTTTTTGCCGGTTGGATCCAACAACGCCAACGCCCACGACCGGGAAGCACTCGAAACGCTGGACGCCATGATGGAAAAGCATACGGGGGAGCTGTCGGTCGTATTGACCGGCTCCCGCAAAGAGATCGAGCAGCTGCTGCGCCAACATCCCGGGCTCAAGTCACGCTTCTCCACCGTGCTCTCCCTGCCGGACTATACCAGCGGACAGCTGTTCGAAATACTCGAAAAAATGATCACCGCGCGCGGGTTCCTATGCTCGGAAGAGGGGAAAAAGGCCGCTTTTGCTGCCATCCGGGCTCAAAACCGCGCGGGAGACGCCGTCCACACCAACGCCCATCTGTGCAGAGGCATTCTGGAAAACGCGATCCTGCGCCAGAGCGTTCGAATCGTGGACCAGGATGTGGCGGGACCGGGGTTGATCACGCTGGAAGCGGAAGATTTTGAAGAAGAACACCGCGAAACCACCGGGTTCGATCTCGAAGCGCGTTTTTCTTCGATCATCGGTCTGGAAAGCATCAAGGACTTTCTGCGGGGGCTGCACGCGCAATTGCGTCTGGAAGCCGCACGCAAGGCGGCCGGTTTGGATACCGGCCGCGGACAATCCCTGCACATGGTCTTCCGTGGGAATCCGGGCACCGGGAAAACCATGATGGCGCGGATTCTGGCGGAGCTGTTCCAGTCCATGGGCGTGTTGCGCACGGGCAACCTGGTCGAAACCGACCGGGGCGGCCTGGTCGCGGGCTACGTCGGACAAACCGCTGAAAAGACACGGGAAAAAGTGCGTGAAGCACTGGACGGAGTTCTGTTTGTCGACGAGGCGTATGCGCTGGTCAACGACGTGGGATCTTCCCAGGGTTTTGGCCAGGAAGCGGTGGACACGCTGGTCAAGGACATGGACGACAACCGGGACCGGCTGATCGTCGTGCTGGCGGGATATTGCGACGAAATGGACGCGTTCATCGCCAGCAATCCGGGGCTTCGCTCCCGGTTTCCGACCGTGTTGACTTTCGAAGATTACACGTTGGACGAACTGATGGCGATCGCGGAGCTTTTCTTTGCGCAAAAGAAATATGTGTTGTCCGAAGACGCCAAAACCGCCCTCCGGGAGCATCTGGGGCAAGCCATGCGTCAGCTCCATTTTGGCAACGGCCGCTATGCGCGGAATCTCTATGAAAAAGCACTGCGCAACCAGGCCATGCGGCTGTTGCCGGACAACGACCTGACGCGGGAAGAACTCCAGACCATCACGGCGGCGGATATCCCGCAGGCGGCCGAACCTCTATAGCTTTTCCACCACGCCATTTTCGCCGGATTACCGCAGAAAGACAGCAGGAAGCATGTCAGATCAAAACACAGCACAGAACACCTTATTGCCGGATTGGAACAATCCGGCGGTGTTGTCCCGCAACCGGATCCCGCCGCGCGCGTACACCGTCCAGTTTCCGGACTATGCGCAGTGCAGTGCCAGCCGGCTGAAAAATCGGAGATATGACTCACCCTATGTGTTGATGCTCAACGGGGAGTGGGAGTTCCGGTACTGTACCAGCCCCGCGGATGTTCCGACCATGCAGACACTGCAACATCAGCGGCTGGACCCGATTGTGGTTCCATCCTGCTGGCAGACGACCGGATACGACCGCCTGCAGTATGTCAACATCCGCTATCCATTTCCCGGTGATCCGCCATTTGTCCCGTACGAAAACCCGGTCGGTATCTATCGGAAAACCGTCCGGATGCCGCTGCATGTGCGTGGGATGAGAAAACGGATCCATTTTCACGGCGTGTTGAGCGCGTTTCATCTGTATGTGAACGGGCGGCTGATCGGATACAGCGAAGGGAGCCGCCTCCCCTCGGAGTTCGACATCACCTCGATGTTGCACGAAGGGGACAATGACATTCTTGTTTTCGTGTACAAATACAGCACCGGTTCCTGGCTGGAAGACCAGGACTGTTTCCGTTTCAACGGGATTTTCAGGGATGTGTACATCGAGGCCATGCCGCCGATGGCGGTACACGATGTGCACGTCCAGACCCGCGCGGGGAGTGCGGATTTTCGTCGATGGACGCTGCGCCTGTCCCTCGACGTGATCTCCTATCTGGGAGAGATCGCGTCGCTGCGGGTGCGCCTGGTGCGCGACGGACGGACGCTGCTGGACGAGCGGGAGCGGATTCGGCTGGAGCCTGCCCAGGGCAAGGATTTTCACTCTCCCATCCGGTTCCGCGGCACCACACCTCTGTCGTATGTCCTGGAGAACGTCGATCCTTGGAGTGCGGAACACCCCGCGCTCTACGACCTGTATCTCAGCACATTGGATCCGACCGGACAGGAATACGCCTGTATCCATCTGCCGGTGGGTTTTCGGGAGGCGGGGTTTTCCGGTCAGGTCTTTACCGTAAACGGCAGCCCTGTGAAACTGCTGGGGGTCAACCGCCACGACTCACACCCCGACCGCGGCGCGGCGGTGACGGTCTCCGACATGGTTCGGGATCTGCTGTTGATGAAACGGCACAACATCAACTGTGTGCGGACGTCCCACTATCCCAACGATCCGATCTTTCTGGAATTGTGCGACCTGCTCGGATTTTACGTCGTGGATGAAACCGATCTGGAATGCCACGGCGCGATGCTGCTTGCGGGCGGATTCGCGCAGTTGGCGGACAATTCGGACTGGGAACCGGCTTTTGTGGAGCGGATGAAACGCATGGTGATGCGGGACCGCTCCCATCCCTGTGTCGTCTTCTGGTCGCTCGGGAACGAGTCCGGCTATGGACGCAACCACGAGTCGATGGCCAAAGCCGCTCGGGCGCTGGACGCCTCCCGCCCCCTCCATTACGAAGGCGCAGTGCACGCGGAGCGACGCGGGTTTGACATGATCAGCCGGATGTACCCGGATCCGATTCTGCTGGAAGAGGAGCTTCGCAAAAACGAGGATCCCCGCCCGCACTTTATGTGCGAATACGCCCATGCGATGGGAACCGGCCCGGGCTCCCTCAAGGAATACACCGACCTGATCTTCCGATATCCGCAACTTGTGGGCGGGTGTGTCTGGGAATGGTGCGACCATGCGATCCGGGAGAAAAGACCCGACGGTCGCGACCGGTTTACCTATGGCGGCGACCACGGGGAATATCCACACGACGACAACTTTTGTGTCGATGGACTGGTCAGCCCCGACCGCGTCCCCCATGCGGGACTGCTGGAACTCAAACAGGCCTACCGCCCGGTCGTCGTGTATCCGGTCGATCCTCCAGCCGGACGCTTCCGGATCGTGAACCGGCAGGCACATTCCGGAACCGACGGCCTGCAGATGAGCTGGGTCCTCTTGCGGGAGGGAGAGCCCATCGCCTATGGGGAGGTCGGGGACTTCTCCGTGGAACCGCTCTCGGAACAGCTCGTCACGATCGACTATGGACAGGACTTACGGGGGTCGACATTCACCGATCCGCCGCTCCAGGTTGCGTCGTCGGACGCGCCGGCTTTCCGTGCCGGAATCCATGCGGAACGGCCCGAGTATGCCGTCCGCTTTGCATGCGTGCTCCGGCATCCGACACTATGGGCCGAAGAAGGATATGAATTGGGCTTTGACGAGTTCGTGATCCAGCCCGGACAACGCTTGCTGCTCCATGAGGATCCGGGCGGACCCGTGGACCTGACTCACAACGCCCATCTCTCGATCGTCACAGGACGCAGATTCTGGATCGTGTTCAACCGGTTTTCCGGCACGTTCGAGTCCTGGAGGGTGGGAGATCGCGAGTTTCTCTACGACAAGGCCGTCCCCGCCCGGGAGGGAACCGGCATGCAGCCGCAACCTGCCGGCCCCCGCGTCTCACTTCTGCGTGCCTTTATCGACAATGACCGGTATCTCCGCGAAGAGTGGAAGGCGGCCGGATATGACCGGTTGTGGCTGGAAGTCCGGAACGTGAGCGAGACCTGTGACGGAACCAAAGCAGTGTTCGTCGTGGACGCCGTGCTGTGTCCGACATCGGAAAGCCCGGTGTTTGACCTGCAGACCCAATACGAAGTGGATCGGTTCGGCACCTTGTCCGTGACCGTGCGCCTCAATCCGCGCCGGGCGGATCTTCCACGGCTGCCGCGGTTTGGCATCCGTCTGGGTCTGCACAATACGTTCCGCCATGTCTCCTGGTATGGACTGGGGCCGGGGGAAGCGTACAGAGACATGAAACTGGGAGCCCGCACCGGCGTCTGGACCCTGCCGGTTGCTGAAATGGAGGAACCGCGGATCGTTCCCCAGGAAAACGGGGTCCGGCACGAAATCCGATGGCTCAAGATGCTGGACGAACGGGGTTGGGGACTGCTGGTGGAAAACGGCGGGGTTTTCTCCGCGGCCGCACGCCACTACACCGTGGAGGATCTCATCGCGGCGACACACCATGACGATCTGGTTCCGCGGGATTTTGTCGAGCTCTGTCTGGATCACGCGATGGACGGGATCGGTTCTCACAGCTGTGGCCATCCGCCGCTTCCTCCGTACCGATTGCCCTGCGCCCCGATGGAGGCGACTTTCCGCCTGATTCCGGTACGACCGGAAGATGCCTGATTTTGTAATATAGGTTTCCATTGGATCCCGAATGTGCTGTGGTAGAATAGATATATATTTACCGGTTTCGCATGAGATCCTATCTTTTAGCGCGTTTCCATCGTAGCCGTTCGTGTTGTTTCATAGCACTCTTCCGTTGACTGCATTACAGGTGTCCATCATCGCTTCCAGCTTTGATGCGTCCGCTTCGCTGTCTTTTTGTGGAGCTTGTGGTGTCGCGTGGAGGTATCCTGAATGGAAAAAGTGCAAACGGCTTGCCGGTCGGTCACGGAAGAGAAAGACGCGATCGACACCTTGCGCCGGATCATTGTTTCGTACGAAAAAAAAGAAAGCAATCTGATCCAGATCCTGCATATGGCCCAGGCGTTGTTCGGGTACCTGCCCGATTCGGTGTTGCGGGTGATCGGCGAGGAAATGAACCTCCCGATGCCGGTGATCCACAGCGTCGTCTCGTTTTATTCCTATTTTTCGACCCAGCCCAAAGGAAGGCATACCATCCAGGTCTGCCTTGGCACCGCCTGTTACGTCCGAGGGGGCACCCGGGTGCTGGATGCATTGAAAAACAGCCTCCAGATCGATGTCGCCCAGACGACCAGTGACGGCCGCTTTTCGCTCGAGGTCAAACGCTGTATCGGTTCGTGCGGTCTCGCACCGGCGATCCGGATCGACCAGACCGTTCACAAGCGGGTCAATCCGACCCGCATCGACGAGATTCTGGATCTGTATCGCTAGGGGGTGACGCGCATGACATCAATCAGTACCGAAACGATCATCACCGGGTTCGACGATCTTCAGAAACGCCGTGACCGTTTCCGCGAACAACACAAAGGCATCCGCCACACGGTACTCGTTTGTGCCGGTGCGGGATGTGTCTCCTGTGATTGTGCGGCTTGCAGCGAAGCCTTGGAGGCATCGCTGCGGGAAGCGGGACTTGCCGATTCAGTCGACGTGCGGAAAACAGGCTGTATGGGCATCTGCGACGTGGGTCCGATCATGGTGATTCAGCCGGACGATGTGTTGTACTGCAAACTCCGGCCGGAGGACATGCCGGAGATTGTACATCGGCACCTTGTGGAAGGACAGGTTGCGGTCGAACACTGTTTTGTCGACCCGGAGACCGGACAGCCGGTCGAGCATGTGGGAGAGATCCCGTTTTTCAGCAAACAACATAAAATCGTGCTGAAAAATTGCGGAAGGACCGCGTTCGACGATCTGGACGAGTATATCTCCAACCAGGGCTTCGAAGCACTGTGCCGCGCCGTACGGGACATGACGCCCGAGTCGGTGATCGATGAAATCAAGCAATCCGGTCTCCGCGGCCGCGGAGGAGGCGGATTCCCGACCGGGCTCAAATGGGGTCTGGCGAGGAAAGCGGCAGGCGAGCGGAAATACATCATCTGCAACGCGGA
>JAAYKS010000451.1 GCA_012522285.1 Clostridiaceae bacterium
AAGCTGTGATCATCCCCCGGTCATAATCGCCGATGTTGGTACGCCACTCGTTGACCTGGATCTGCGTATCGCGGTCGTAGGCGAACGGCAGAAGCGCACAGGGTTCAATATAAGGTTCGTACATGCGCGCGGCCTGATACTCCGTGACCAGCACCGGATTGTCATCAGCAGGCAGCAGCATTCTGGCTATGTTATTTCCCTGGAACCGCAGGGGAAACGATTCGCCCCAGAAACCAGTGACAGGGTTTGTCCACCGGTCCCGGAGGATCTCCACCTTCGCGGGACAACCGTCCACAGCTACCGTTCCTTCCGGCGGGGTCCGCCAATCCACATCCTTTTCCCCGAACGACGCGCGCAGCAGCACCTCCGGGTCATAGAGCGCGTCCAGCCAGGCCATCGCCAATCCGGGATCGGCACAGTCCCGGGAAATCATGGCGGCTGCGCTCCCGCGGGTACGGTATCCTCCGTCCGGAGTCGTATCCACATAGAGTGAATTGAAACGGACACCCGCAAACGGATCGTAGTATGTGTAGGCCGATCCGTCCGGACCGGACAGCGGCGGCATACAGACATACTTTGCCTGGACCACCGGGTCGTCCGACAAGGCGGACAGCAAGCAAGAGGATACACATGCGACGGTATCCCCGTTGCCCTGTTCGACCCGCGCGCGGAGGTATTCGGGATCGTGGGAGGGATACTCCGTATCCATCAGTCCCGCTTCCATGAGACCATTCAGATACCGCAATCCTTCCCGGTATCCGTCTTCCACGAGGGCGCAGCGGACTGTATCGTCCCGGATGGCAAACCCGTCGGGATTCTGGAGTACAAACGCGTTCATCAGAAAATCGGTCGGACGCGCATAATAAACCGAAGGTCTTTCCGCGCCGGTCCAGCCGATTTCATCCTCCGGGTCTCCGTTTCCGTTCGCGTCCGCGTCCCGGACCCACTCCAGAAAGCTGCGGAATTCCTCCACGGTGGCCGGCATGCCCTGCCCATACGCCTCCAGGAATCCTCGGTGAATCCACATCCGCATTCCGATCGCGTTCGGGTCCAGAAGATCGGGGTCGGGGGCCAGGGGCAATGCATAGATCTGTCCGTCGGGAGCGGTCATGGCGCTCCGCAGCCAGGAAATCCGCACTTCGAGTGCAGCCAGATGCCACGCGTATTGGTCGATCAAAGACGCCAGTGGCATCAACTGCTCTACCCCGTAAAAGTCAGCCAGACAGCGGTCGATCGGCCCCAGAAAGACATCGTACTCTTCCACCCACATTGGCATAGAAGACAGCATTCCAAGATTCTCAGGGAGCAGGATAAACTCCGCGTGCACGCCGGTGCGGTCCTCCAGCCAGGTAGTGACCGCGTTTTCTCCATACTCGTAAGAAGCAATCCGGTCGTCCCGAAGCAGCACCACCCGCAGTGTCGCTTTTTCGTTCACAAGCGGCAGCGTACCAGGTGGATTGAGCTGGATCCCGGACGCAGATGGTGCAGTCGAAGGACTGGATGGTGACGAAGTTGTAGTCGTTGTTCTGGATGGTGTCGGGGTGGCATCGCCACCGCAACCCGGGACCCCGAGCAACAGGGCCAGACACAAAAACAGTGCCATCCGCCAACCAGGCAGGCGATGCGCAATGAAAGAAAGATGCGGGGCGCGGATCTGTCTCATGTGATACCCCCCCCCCATAATATCTTTTATTCTCTACAATATACGATGGATTGTCAATCCGCCCGTCAGGGCTTGGGTACATAGAGGTCCGGCAGGAGACCTTGCCATCTCGAGTCGTAGACAGTCTGCATCAGATCCAATACTTCCTTCAATTCGGCTGCCTCGAGATCCGCCAGATAATTCGACCAATCTGTGTTATTCTCGACGTCGCGCCGCCCCTGGATAAAATCGTCCGCCGCCGATCGGCAAATGTTTACGATCGCCAACCCGTACCCGTCCATCCGTCTCTCTGTGTTATCGTCCAGGAGCAGCGGCGGCACCGAACAAGGCGTCACATAGGACTCGTAAAGACGGGCGGCAAGATAATCCGCCGCATAGTCGGACGGGATGCCGGAGAAATCGGACGGCAGCCATTGCGGCAGCGCGGCCGTGATTCGGGAGACCATCGGGAATACAGTCGACCAGTGAGTAAGACCGGGGTACTCACCCCAGTTGCGCCCCCAGAGAATACTGAAGTGCAGGTCTTCCAATGGCTCCACCCGCGCCGGCAGACCCGTGATCGAAACCGCGTTGCCGGCTCCCTCGTCTGCCGTCATATATTGCCAGTCGATCCCCGCATCTCCCAGTCGGGCGCGCAGAAGGGTGTCCTCCTCGTACAGCAGGTTTAGTAGCGCCATCGCGTCCTCCTGTCGCATTCCGTCTTTGGGGAGCATGGCGACGCAGTTCTGGACGAGGCCGCTGGACATCAGATTTACAC
>JAAYKS010000452.1 GCA_012522285.1 Clostridiaceae bacterium
GAATGAACAGCATGAAAAAGACCGTCACATGGATGAGAATGAATCCCAATGTTCCCATGTGTCACGAGCCTCCGTTCGCGGTGCGCCGCGCCGCCGGGCGAACCGCCGCGCCTATCACCGGTGCCGGTCTGACGTGTGCGGCTCCGAGCACCAGTGTCGCGACCCGGTCCGGGTGGGTATGGATGAAATAGTGGCCGGCGTCTGCCAGTTCGGTCAGGCTGTAGGAAGTGGCGTAGCGGGTCCAGAAATGTTTCCGGGCGGCATAGCGCCGTGTCATCGGGTCTTGTTCCCCGACGAGGATCCGGACAGGGGTGGTGATCGGCGGCAGATTTTTGCGGATGCAGTCGTGAAAATACCGGTAAAAATCCTCTACATCCCGGCGGAACACCCGCATCGCGAAGCGGGTGAAGCCCGGATCGGCCTGGAGGTCGGGCAATCCGATCTTGCGAAGGATCGCCAGGACCCGCTTGTCCGAGAAAGGACGCCAGGGGTTGAAGGCGCGCCCGAACAGCCCGGCGACCCGGGGGGGCAGGATGGCACCGGAGTAAAATCCCTCGATGGGGACTTTTTCCTGTTCCATCAGACGGACGGTTTCGGTCGCGAGTGCTGCACCGACGCAGTGCGAATACAGGATGATGGGGCCTCGTACCTTGCGGAGTATCTCGTCCACTACCCGCTTTGCGGTTTCCTGGATGGTTTGGAAAGGCGCAGTCCGGCCGAACTCGTGGCCTTGCGGCGCGACTCCGTAGACCGCGGTGTCGGGGGAGAGTGCGCGCACGGCGGTCGCTAGCGCCTTGTAGTTGATCGCGGTGCCGCCCCCGTATGGGAAGCAGACCATGATGCGGGCGGCCGCTCCCCGTGGGCCGGCCAGCCGGCGCAACAGGTCGGAGGGCGCCTTGGCGGTCGTTTGAACGGTCGCGGCCGGGTCGTGTTCCGGCTCGACGACGACGCGGGTGGCGTTGGTCGCGGACGGCCGGGCAGCGACGGCGGCTTCGATGGTCGCCGCTGCGATTTCATTCGCGTTGGGGACGGTCGGCGTCTGCGCTCGGACGTCGGATACGGGACCCAGTACCGACTGCAACGTTCCCGCGTGCGCTGCTTCGCGCAATTGTGCGAGGCGGGGTTCGAGCTGGCGTACGGTCGGCAAGTCGTAGAGGTCGGTCACCGTCAGCCCGCTGTCGAGGCGGGCGACGACCCGGATGGCATTGAGCGAATCCCCGCCCAGGGCGAAGAAGTCGTTGTCGATTCCGATTTTGTCCCGGTCGATCTCGAGAATTTCGCTCCACACCGACACGATTTCGGTCTGCAAATCGTTTTCGGGGGAGACATAGGCGACTTCTGCTTCCGCGTTTTCCTCGGGGGCAGGGAGATTTTTGCGGTCCACCTTGCCGTTGCCGGTGAGGGGCAGATGTTCCATCGGGATCAGATACGAGGGGATCATGTATTCCGGCAGGCACTTGGACAGATAGTCCCGGATCTCGGACGGAGGGGTGTCGCCGGAGGGTACATAATAGGCGCACAATTGCCGGATACCGAGCTGGTTTTCGCGGGTAATCACCACGGACGCGGTGACGGAAGGGTGGCGCAGCAGGGTCGACTCGATCTCGCCCAGCTCGATCCGGTGTCCGCGGATTTTCACCTGGTTGTCGATGCGCCCGAGATATTCGAGGTCCCCGCGCGCATACATGCGGACCAGGTCCCCCGAACGATACAGGATCTCGCCCGGGATGTACGGGTTGGAGGCGAACCGTTGGGCGGTCAGTTCGGGGTTGTTGAGGTAGCCGCGGCCCACGCCATCGCCGCCGACGCACAATTCGCCGGGAACCCCGATGGGCAGCAACATGAGGTTTTTGTCGCAGATATAGGTATGCAGCGTCGGGATCGGGCGCCCGATGTTGCTGACGTTTTTATCGATTTCCTCTTCGCTAATCTCTTTGAAGGTCACGTGCACGGTCGTCTCGGTGATGCCGTACATGTTGATCAGGCGGGTGTCCGGATGGCGGGTGTAGAACGGCTTGAGCAGAAGCGGCTTGAGCGCTTCGCCGCCAAAGACCACATACCGGAGGGACAGCCGGGAGACCAGCTGCTGCATGTCTTCGTGCACGAGGTTGTAGAAAGCCGCGGGGGTCTGGCTGAGCATCGTGACGCGCTCGGTTTCGAGGATCCGCAGGAACCGGCGAGTGTCGCGCGCGGCATCGCGCGGGACGATCACCAGCCGACCGCCGTACAACAGCGCGCCGTACATTTCCCAGACCGAAAAATCAAAGCAATAACTGTGGAACATCGACCAGACGTCCCGGTGGTCGACTTTGAACTGGAACCGGCTGTTGACCATCAGGCGGACGACGTTCCGGTGCTCGATCATCACGCCCTTGGGACGGCCGGTGGATCCCGACGTGTAGATGATGTAGGCCAGATGGGCCGGTCCCGCGACCGGCGGGGGTGGCCGGATGCCGTCATGATCGCCGGAGGCTTCGTCGGAAGCTTCGAATGCGGCAATGTCCACTTTGGTGCCTTCGAAGACGGGTGTGTCCGGCTGGTCGGTGACCATCAACGTCGCGCCGGAATCCTCGAGGAGGTATCGGATCCGGTCTTCGGGATAGTCGGGATCGATCGGGAGGTAAGCTCCGCCGGCCTTGAGCACGCCCAGGATGGCGGGGATCATTGCCACGGAGCGGTGCAAAAACAGCGCCACGATCCGGTCGGGAACGACACCCCGGC
>JAAYKS010000453.1 GCA_012522285.1 Clostridiaceae bacterium
GCGATGCTCTGTTCCTCGTTCGACTGGAACGGGATCCGGGAGCCCTTCGTATTTGCCACGGAAAACGACAACCTCAACGCGATGTCGATGCTCATGGGGCACTTGCTCTCCCGCCGGGCGGCGGTGTTCGCGGACGTGCGTACCTACTGGAGCCCCGAGGCCATCCGTCGGGTGACCGGGTGGAAGCCCAAGGGGGCGGCCGAGGGCGGCATGATCCACATGATCAACTCCGGAGCCGCAAGCCTCGACGGATGCGGCATGAGCCAGGGAGCGCGCGGAGAAGGCACGATGAAACCATGGTGGGAGATGACCACCCTCGATGTCGACGCCTGTCTGCGCGCGACCGAGTGGTGTCCCGCGGACCTCGGGTACTTCCGGGGCGGCGGTTTCTCCTCCCGGTATGTCACCACCGCCGAGATGCCGATGACCATGATCCGGCTCAACATCGTTGAAGGGGTCGGCCCGGTGCTGCAGATCGCGGAAGGCCAGAGCGCCTCCGTCCCCGCCAAAGTCAACGACATCCTCCACCGCCGCACCAATTACACCTGGCCTACCACCTGGTTTGTCCCCCGTACCAGCGGGTCCAAAGCGTTCCACGACGTCTATTCCGTGATGTCCGCCTGGGGTGCCAACCACTGTGCTCTCGCTTATGGGCACATCGGGGACAAGCTTCTGACCCTCTGCTCGATGTTGCGGATCCCGGTCGCGATGCACAACGTTCCCGCGGACCGCGTGTTTCGCCCCCACGCCTGGACCGCGTTCGGCACGACCGAACCGGAAGGCGCGGATTATCGCGCCTGCGCGGCGTACGGCCCGCTGTACGGCTGATTCACGGGAGGAATGGAAGACAGATGATCCTGATCACAAAATGCCGCAGCTGCGGCGCCAGCATGCGGTTCGTCCCGGAGAAAGGCAAGCTCGCCTGCGAAAATTGCGGGACCGAGCAGGCAGTCGAAGAACGGGATGAGGCCGCTCGCCAAGCGTATGAAGAAGAAAGCAAAGTGTTCCGCTGCACCAGCTGCGGTTCCGAACTGATCACCGAACAAAACACCACCGCCACCTTCTGCTCCTATTGCGGACAGCCCACCATAATTCCCGAACGCTTGAGCGGTACCTACGCTCCCACTCAGGTGCTTCCCTTCAAGATTTCACAGAAACAGGCGGAAGAGGCCTTCTTTAAATGGTGTCGCCGGGGACTAGTGACCCCGAAAGCATTTGTGAACGCCGCCAAGGTGCGCAAGATCAGCGGGATCTACGTCCCCTTCTTCCTCTACGACTGCGACCTCTCCGGTGACTTTCAAGCCGAGGGAACCAAAATCCACATGTACCGAGTGGGCGACACCGAATACACCGAGACCAGTTTTTACGCCGTGCACCGCAATATGGACGCACTCTATCGCCGGGTTCCGGCCGACGCCTCCACCAAGATGGACGACCAACAGATGGACAAGCTCGAGCCCTTTGACGGGAATGAGCTCAAGCCCTTTATGATGCCGTATCTCTCCGGGTTCTTCGCGGAAAAGTACGACGTCGACGGGATGCAGCTGATGCCCCGTGTCCGCAACCGGATCGACCGGTATTTTGAAGAGTACGCCCGATCGACCATGTCTGGATACGCAAGCCTCCGGATGAACCAGCGTGCGATCAACTATGATCAGGTCCAGAGCGACTACGTGCTGTTGCCGGTCTGGATGCTGTACTACAAGCACAAAGACAAGGAGTATCTGTTCACGATGAACGGACAGACCGGCAAGGTGGTCGGCAAACCCCCGATCAGCGTCCCCAAGGTATTGCTCTGGCTCTTCGGAGTATCTGTCGCGGTCTTTGGACTTCTCAAAGGACTGGAGGTGCTGTTGACATGAAAAAGAGCGCCACCCTTCTCCCCTCCCGCCCAAAAGGCAACGGAACTCTGCCCAGCCGGTCGCGGCTTTCCCGCCTGCTGCTCCTCTCCGTGCTGCTGGCGGCGGTGTTCGCTTTCTCCTCCGGGTTTGTCCCCGGCCAGAAAGTCTACGATCTCGCAGGGCTTCTGACCGACACCCAGAAAACCACGCTCCAGGCAGAATGCCTTCGGGTCGCCCAGGCCGAGGGGGTCGATGTGATTCTGCTGACCGTGGACGATGCGGGTGGACGTTCCGCGATGGAAGTCGCGGACGATTTCTACGACGAGAACGCGTTCGGGTACGACGCCCCTCACGGAACCGGTATCCTGATGCTGATCGACATGGACAACCGTGAGGCCTGGATATCGACCTCCGGAGAGGCCATCACCTATTTCACCGACGCCCGGATCGAGCGGGTGCTCGACAGCGTGTTCGAGTATCTCCCTTCCGGTGACTACTTCCAGAGCTTCCAGGCCTTCCTCGCGGATGTCGAGTATTACATGGGTCTCCCGCCCGACAGCGGGAACGGCGGGTACTACCCGCCCGGTGGCGTTACTCAGTCTCCCTGGTGGACCAGCTGGATCCTCCAAGGCGGGGTCGCGCTCCTCGCGGGTGTGATCACGGTGGTCATCCTGATCGCACGCGCAGGCGGGGTCATGACCACCGGCAATCGGGATTATATGAGCGGGGTGCGCATGAACGCCTCCAGCGA
>JAAYKS010000454.1 GCA_012522285.1 Clostridiaceae bacterium
CTCCTGCCTGTCCCCGTCCCTGGATCGCAATGAAACCATACGCCACCGGCTCGCGCAGGGTCACCTGTGCACCCGGGAACAAGGTCAATCGTTTGGCCGTCACGACCGGACAGCGGTAGCCGATCCATTCTTCCCGGTAGCCTTGCTCTTCCATTTCCGATGCGGGACGGACGGGAAGCGGCGGCATGAAACGATTTTTGTAAAAGTCCGGATCGATATTTTTGTCCCAGTCCAACAGCGATACCAGTGCGTTCACATCCCCCTGCTGTTCGGGCGGCAGGTCCTTCCACAACAGGGAGGAGTCCACCACATGTTCCCCCAGGAGTACCGACTGGAACATCGAGAGCACGTCTGACGCGTACTGCGGCTCATAGGTGCACAGACTGCCGGGGGCGTGCAGAATGCCAGGCGGGACGTCCCATCCGGTATCCAGCACCAGCCGGTAAGCCCTCGACAGCGCGGTGATCCCGTTGTCGCCCTTCTCAAACGCGCTAAGACACGCGCTCACCTGGTCGCGGGTTGTGCCCGGATTCAGTCCAAAAAAGGTGTAGGGAAACTCTCCGCCGTGGTTGTTCATCTGGGAGGGGAAAAAGTACATCTCGGGCTTGGGTTGGGCGCCCACCCGCGCCGCGGCTTCCTCGTCCAGATGGATGTGGTGCGGCAGCGGCCCCAGGTTGTCGAAAAACTTGGAAAACATCGGCCATCCGCCGAACCGGTCATAGATCGCTTTGCCAACGAGTGCTCCTCGGAACCGCTCGACCGCTTCGGTCAACAACGCGCGGTTGCCCGCCGCGTCCACCACATAGCTGAGTCCTTCGTCCTCCGGGGTTCCCGGCCCGTTGTCCGCGTGTGTCGTCGAGGAAAGCCATCGCTCGTCGATCGCGCCGCGCCCAAGTCCCAGCGCGTAATAGTCGTCCGGATGCAACCGGATACGCCGGCCAGGCCGGCAAAAAGAGCGGGGTACCCAGGAAGGCGCGAGGCGCAGGATCCCGCGTCCTTCTTCCATCGCGCGGTCAAGCACCGCTCCGGTCTGTTCGTGTCGCATAGTCTGCCTCCAATATGCAGTTTTAGTCCT
This sequence comes from Clostridiaceae bacterium, assembly GCA_012522285.1. Classification (GTDB taxonomy): domain Bacteria; phylum Bacillota; class Clostridia; order Saccharofermentanales; family UBA5734; genus JAAYKS01. Next base: position 1,076 of record JAAYKS010000454.1, read on the forward strand.
ACTTCAGTATAATCAAAACAGTCGCTCCTGACACGGGGCGAACGGATCCCGGGCATGCGCCGGACCTATCCCGTACATCGCCCGGTTCCGGATTCAGGTAACGGAGGAAGTCATTGTGACGCCCATTAAGATCCACCCCGGCATGCGTGTCCTGTTCCAGGGGGACAGTGTCACCGATGCCGGCCGTGACCGCACCCGCCCCGACCACCTCGGGAGTGGGTATCCGCAGTTTGTGGCGGGACAGTTTTCCCTCGCGCATCCTACCGCAAAGGTTTCGTTTCTCAACCGCGGCGTCAGCGGCGACCGGCTATGCGATCTGCTCGCGCGTTGGACCGCAGACACAATCGAATTGCGTCCCGATGTGGTCTCGATCCTCATCGGGATCAACGACGTCTGGAATCGCTATCGCGGCCGCGAAGCAACCCCGCACGACGTTTTCGAGCGGGATCTGCGCA
>JAAYKS010000455.1 GCA_012522285.1 Clostridiaceae bacterium
CCCTGGGAGACGCGCTGCTCCCGACCTTCCCCGCGATGGGCGGGCTGTTGCTGCTGACGCTGCTGTGTCTTCTCATCTGGCTGATCGTCGACCGCACGTTGCTGCATACCGCCACCCACCAGTTGGTCCGGTTGCAAAACCTGCTGTCCGACAAACTCCCCGTCCTCGACGAGGCGGATTTGCTGGGACTGTTGCTGGAAGACCAGAAAACCGTCGCCAAATCGATGGAAACCATGGGAGCCGAGATGCCGGCGCAGTTCCGCACCTTGCTCCGGGACGAGTTTGCCCCTGCGCTGTTTGAGAGCTACCGGCAGTCGATCAACGATCACCTGACCCCGGCGATCAGGAGCGTGGTGCGCACGGTCGAGTATTTCAGCGACCTCAATGTCAAAACCCAGGAAGAGGGCATGCGCATCCTGGCCGACCGGTTCTACCGCCGGCTGGATTCCCTGTTTGTGGAAAACATGCGGGAGTTGAATGAGCAGACCCGCGGACTGTTGTCCTTGCAGGAGAGCAACGCGAGGACGCTAGAGACGCTGCAGTCCAACAACCACGCGGCGCTGCTCCTGCAGCAAAACGTGAACCGGGAGACCATCGAAACCACCCGGGCGCTGGAGGATTCCCGCTCCCGGCTAAATGACAGCACCCGGTTGTATGACGACACGCTTACCAGGACAGGAGAGATCGCAACCATTCTTTCCCGTGCGCTCGAAGCCGACCGCGAAATGGTGGAGAGCCTCCGTGACGAACAGCAGAAGCTGATGGTCGCGACCCGTTCCCAGATGTCGGTGATCGCGGACGAGGCCCGCCAGATGACCGAGCGGTTCCGCGAGGACCAGCGGGCGCAGCAACAGATCAACAATGAGTATCTTGCCGGTATGACCGAGCAGGCACACACGCTGTCCGACCGGTTCCGCGAAGACCAGAAGACGCAACAGCAGGCCAATGAAGAATACCTCGCCAGTCTGGCTGACCGGATCCACGAGCTCATGGAGCGGTTCCACACCGAGCAATCCGCGCTCCAGGACGCCAACAACGGGTATCTCTCCGCGATGGGCGAACAGACCGGGCGGCTCCAGGAAGCACTGCAGACGCTGAGTGTCGGATACACCGACACGATGGCGGCCCAGACCGACAAGGTCAACGAAGCGCTGCAGTCCCTCGGCAAAGAATACATCGAAACCATGAACCGGCAGATTTTGCAGATGCAGGACGACCTGCATTCTGCGATCCAGGACATCTTTGCACGGTTCACCGACATCAACACCACGACGTTCGAAAACATCGAGCAGCAGAGCACCGCGACCATTGAGCAGCTCTCCACCTCGGCCAAGACCGTGATGGAGGAGATGGCTGACCAGGTCACCGATCTCGGCTACTTCACCCGCGAGATCAACGCGGAGGTGACCGCGCTCAACGACGCGTTGCGCCAGACCGTCGCCCAGTTCGGAGAGCAGATGAAGGGCACCATGGACAGCACCTACCAGTCGTTCGATGAGAACGTCGCGGGGCTGGTCGAGCGGCTGTCCCACACCACCGAGGTCATCCGCGACTCGGTCGAAGCCCTCCCCGCGGCCGTGGTCGCGATGCGCGGCAGTCTGTTGGCCGCGGCGCGCGGCGAAGATCTGGAGACGGGGCTTCCATCCCGGTCCGCCGGAAACGCGGGCGGGTCCGGCCCGGACGACGGCCGTGTCTGATTATTCATCCCCTCTGCAACCCCAGCCGGAGACCCGACCCCGTCCCGAGGTCAGGGGATATCCGATCGCGTCCCCTGAGAACCGTCCGCTCGATCGCCTCGCGAAACTGCGGGAGCACCTGATCGAGCGGCATCCTTCTCTTCGCGATCTCAGCCGGCGGATCGTCGCCGGGGA
>JAAYKS010000456.1 GCA_012522285.1 Clostridiaceae bacterium
CACTAATACCGGTTAAATGGGTCCTATTACAGCACAACCCCTTTTACGAGGATCAGATTTCCATACAGTCGTTCTTCCCCTGTTTGCACTACACAGTATGCCTTTTTGCTTCTTTCATAAAACGCAAACCGTTCAAGCTTTCCAAGACTTCCGCACAGCTTTTCATATTCTGACCAGATGACCGGCTCCGGCATAGCCTTTGCTTTGTCGCCCACTGTCAGATCCATGATGAAGGCTGGCTGCGAGTAAGTATCCAGCGGGAAGACAGACAGGACCGCCTGTGCAACCCGAACACCGTCCATGCCAGGTGCATATTCCGATTCATACGGACAAGGGTTCCGAAACGATGCGGACAGGGCGCCGAATGCATGCGGACACCTATGAACTTGAGAATTACTCTATCGGTTCTGGACAGAATTGGCAATCGACCGGAGTAACTTCTGACCAGCAATTTCGCGCATCGATTTCTCGGAATCCAGTTGGACGACATACGCATTATGAACGACACGATCCATGAAAGCGTCGGCGATGGTCGGGTCCGGGATGAGATTGTACCAAGCGTCGTGCGGGACCTGGCTGGAGAAGATCGTGGAGGTTCGGTTGTAGCGCAGCTCGGCGATTTCCAGCAGGTCGCGGGACTCGTCATGGCTGTACGGTTTGAGACCGATGTCGTCCAGGATGAGCAGCTGGATCTTCTTGAGGGACTGCATGAATCGAACATAGCGATTCTCCAACCGCGCCAAAGCTAGTTCGGCAAACAACTCCGGCAGGCGATAGTATCGGGTGACGATCCCCTTTCGGCAGGCGGTGGCGCCGACGGCGCAGGCCAGATAACTCTTGCCGGAGCCGGTTTTACCGGAAAGGATGACGTTGAGATGCTGACCAATGAAGTCGCATGTGGCGAGCAGGGAGACATCCTTCCTGGAGATGTTCCGATCTTTGCGGTAGTCGATATCCTCGATTGTGGCGTTCACACTGAAGGCCGCACGAGTGACAAGTCGATGGATTCGGGCGTTCTTCTTGGCGTACCATTCCTGCTCCACCAGGAGAGCGAAACGATCGTCAAACGACAACGCCTCGCTGCCAGGTTCTGGATGGAGATAGGCGTCGGCCATGGTGACAAGGTGCAGATCGAGCAAATGATCGGCGGTCGGGTTCTTAAGCATGGTGATTTCCTCCTGAGAATGCTTTGGCACCACGAATGTTGGAATGGACGACACTGTTTTCACCGGACGGTGGAACGACTTCCATCCGGACCCGCGCGAGCGCAAGCTCAAAATAGCGGCTGGTGAATTGGCGACTATCCAGGGCAAGAGCACAGGCCTTGTCCACCTCTTCCGCCGTGGCTGTTCCAGCGCGCTTGGCTACGCCCATGCAAACACGATAGGCGGCGATGGAGTGGGGGATGGTTCGAAACACCTCTCCGACGAACGCGACGGTGTGATCGCCATGGTTCGCGGCCCAATCCAGAAACGCTTCCTTGTTCCAGACACTGACGACCTTGTGCTGCTCTGGCATATGCTCCAGCCGCGTGACGTACCGCTCGCCGTCCCGACGGCGTTGATGCACGCTGATCCGCTCACCGGTCACGAAGATCTCGATGGTCGTCGGCGTGGAGCGCACGGTACAGGGCTTTCCGCGGTGCTCGAACGGAACCGAGTAGCAAAATCCTTCGAACGGGACGTGATAGTCGGTCCCTATCTTCAGTTCGTGAAACAGTGCCAACTCATACCGGCTGTTTGGCAGTGGCTTCAAGGCGGACTTTTCAATCTGTTCGAATGTGCTCCGTCGACACCCTGGCAGCTTCTGGAACGGTTCTTCGCGGAATTCCGCCAGAAGAACCGCCAGCGTCTGGTTGATCTGTTCCAGACGGGTGAATCGCATGTCGCGCATCCGCGCCAGAATGCGGCGGGAGATATTCCCGACGGCGTTCTCGACCATGTTCTTGTCCTTGGGTTTTCGGGGCCTGGCGGGCACGATGGTAATGTCGTAGTATGCGGCCATCTCCCGATAGGACTTGTTCAATAACGGGTCGAACCGATCCGTCTTCGTCACGGCGGTCTTTACACAATCCGGAATGAGAATCCGGGGCGTTCCGCCGAAACACTCAAACGCGCGGATGTGTCCGTCGACAAAGCTCTCCTGTTGTTCGTTTTCGTAAGCGTACAGAAACGGGTAGTTGCTGGCCGGCAACACCGCAACGAAGATGTGCGCTTCGCGGAAACACCGGTTGTCCATGTCGAAGTAGGGGATGGTCGTCCCGGCCCAGTCCACCTCACATTCCTGTCCGGCAGGGTGAGGCTTGTGGTAGTCGATCCGGTCGGCTTTCAGTGCCTGTCGGATCCGGTCACAGAATTGCGAATACATGAGCCCGCCCGGATGAGCGATACGATATTCCTCCCACAGCAACTGTCGCGTCATATTGGGTCGCGCCAGTTCGACGAGCACAAGGGAGATGTCCGGTTCATCCGTCGAAACTCGCGGGGGTGTGTCCTGTGCGTACAGCAACAACTCCAGTTCGGTCTCCAGGCGCTGTTCCCAGTCGTCCAGAATCCCTACTTCCTTGGCGCGGCGGATCGTCTCTCCGACGACCGTCTTGCCGCATCCGGTGGATCCGGCAATATCCCGGTAGGATAACCCCAGCCGATGGAGACGTAATATTTCTTTGGCTTTTCCCATTGCGATCCTGTTCACTTTCCCGATACCTCCAGCGCCGCCTATGCACGGCTTCTGGATTGTATCTGTTCTGGTTCACAGGTGTCCGCATGTCACCGGAATACTGTCCGCATGTCGCCGGAA
>JAAYKS010000070.1 GCA_012522285.1 Clostridiaceae bacterium
CATCTGTCGGGGTGTTTTCGAAGCGTTTTGGTAGGTCTCGGTCTCCGTGTTGTGGGGGAACCAGCTGTTCAGATTGTCTCGCGGATACCCATCGACACTCTTAAGAGGGGCATCCGGGCGATACGCCTCGGTATTGAGAGAATATTGATCTAGCACAAGTCCGAACCGATCCGCGTACTCGTTGAAAAACGCGACATAGGACGCGTGATCCACAACATGCACATACACAAAGCGGGCGACGGCATCCCCCTTTTCCGAATCGAGATTTCTTGCGGTGATCAGGCTCGGAAGCCCGGTCAACGTTCCATCCGGATCATTCGGGTGATACTGCATAAACGAGTAATTGTCGAGAATGCCGACGAGATGGTATGAGATCTGCACGGTTGCCGGTTGGCTCCCAGGCACATCTTCGCGTGGAGAGGTCGACACGGAGAGCACGACGGTATCCCCGACGCCGGCCCGCAGTCGCAGTGTGGAGAGCGTGATCCGCTCGATGGCGATCTCACTCTCCGTCTCCGGCCATCGGCCTTCCTGGAGTGCAACACCCGCCAATGATCGGGCGGTATCGTCGATAAATCCGAGCGGGACCGTGACCGATTGCCCGGACGCGGGATTGGATGCCAGACCCGTGACAACGGCCTCCCCCAGCCGGTCGACCCGCGCATCCCGACGCAACGCGTCCAGGACATCGTTCCCGGCGTCGATGAAGAGCCCCTGCTGGGCTCCGAATAAGTGGAGTACACGCGCCCGCTCTGCCTCCCGGAACCCGCCATACAACTGGGTGAACAAGACTGCGACCCCGAGGCAGAGCGCCAGGGTGATCCAGGACGACCGCGCCTGGACAGCTTGCCGGAATACGATGCGCAGCCATAACCGGACGCGGGTCACGCAAGCCTCCCATCTGTCAGCCGGATCACCCGGTCGCCGTATGCAGCCGCCTCTTCATCGTGGGTGACCAATACGACGGTCTGGTGCCAGCGTTCGGACACTGTGCGCAGCAAACGCAGCACCGCGTCTGCCGACGATTGGTCCAGATTGCCGGTCGGCTCGTCGAGCAGGATCACATCCGGGCGCAGGATCAGCGCCCGCGCGATGGCTGCCCGCTGTTGCTGCCCCCCGGAGACCTGACTGGGTCGGTGGATCAAACGTCCCCTCAGCTCCAGGGTGTCACAGAGTTCCGCAAACACCTCCCGATCATAGGTATTGTTCTCGAGAAGCGAGGGAAACACGATGTTTTCCCAGAGTGTCAGTTCCGGAATCAGGTTGAAAAACTGAAAAACAAAGCCCAGATGCTGTCGTCTGAACACGCTCAGTCTGGATTCCGGCATTTCGCTGATTTCCTGGTCTCCGATCCAGACCGAACCGGCGGTCTGGCGATCCAGCCCGCCCATGAGATGAAGCAGAGTGGATTTGCCGGAACCGCTCTTCCCCATGATCGACACAAATTCACCGGGGAAGATCTCCAGGGTGACATCCGCCAGCGCCTCGACCGGGGTCTGCCCCATCTGATAAGTTTTACACAGGTTTTGGGTCCGGATGGCCGGTTGCTCCATTTCGCTTCCCCCCTTTGACGCGTTGTGCCGTCCAGGCACAGGCTTTGTATAAAAAGAGTCCGATCGGAATGCTTGCCAGATGGAGGATCAGGATCCCGCTGTCGAATGCGCTGCGTGGGTTGTCCCAGTAATGCTGGGCGGCCATAAGCCCACCTGTGACAAGAACAAACCATGTGATTCTCTGTATGGTTTTGCCTGTTGGGATGACAGACTGATGGACCGACAGACGGGTGACGATCAATACGACGATGGCAAACGATGCAACGGAAGCGACG
>JAAYKS010000457.1 GCA_012522285.1 Clostridiaceae bacterium
GCTCCGATCTCACGCCCCCGGCACCGGACGGCACCGCCGGATCGGGCGAAGAGGAAAATGGCGGGATATAGTCCGAGTCGGCCGAAGACCGCTCTTGTCCCAGTATTCTGGTGAACCCCAGCGATATTGCTTTTTCCAGCACTCTCTCGTACTCGAAGGTGGTGACCCGACGCCGGAGCTGTCGGGAGAGTTTCGTGTCGTCCAGCGGCTCCTCCACCGGCGTATACTGTGCCGGTTCATTCACCGGCGTATATTGCGAGAGGATCGACAACCGGGTATCCAGCGGCAAATGGGCGGCGACCCATGCGAGGATCTGCATTGAATCCTTGTAACAACCCGGCAGAACCAGGTGGCGCAGCATCAGTCCGCGCTGCAGGAGCGGGCCGTCCATTCGCTCTGCGGAGCCTGTCTGACGGAACATTTCCAGGAGGGCCGCCTGTGCGATCACAGCGTAATCTTGTGCACCGCACAAGGCGCCGGACAGGGCCGGGTCGAAAAACTTGAAATCCGGGAGATAGATGTCGACCAGCCCGTCCAGCGACCGGAGCGCCTCGACCGTCTCATACCCTCCGCTGTTCCAGACGATCGGGATCGAAAGACCTGCCGCGCGAGCGATCCGGATGGCTTGGGCAGCGGCCGGGAGCACGTGCGCACCGGTCACGAAGTTGATGTTGTGGACGCCTGCCTGTTCGAGTGTCAACATGCGGTCGGCCAGTCCCGCGGGGTCCAGCCGCTCCCCCACCCAGTTCCGGCTGATCTCCCGGTTCTGGCAAAAACAGCAGCCGAGCGAGCACCCGCTGAAAAACACCGTGCCCGATCCGCGGTCTCCGCTCAGACAGGGCTCTTCCCAATGGTGAGGAGCGGCACGCGCGACGCGCACGAAAGGCAAAGGCTCTGTGGCACCACAGAGCCCTCGCGATTCCGGCGTTCGCTGCCTGCCGCAACGGCGGGGGCACAAAAAGCATCCCCGCCCGTTCTCTTCGTTTACCGGGTCAGGCTTTTTCAACAAAGCACTTGTAGTCAAGGTAGGTGTAGTAGAGGTCGATTTTGCTGATCACTTCGAACGGCGCGTGCATCGAAAGCACAGGTACGCCGCAGTCGAGGACTTCCATCCCTTTGTTGGCCATAATGTAAGCGATCGTCCCGCCGCCGCCGGCGTCCACTTTTCCGAGCTCGCCGGTTTGCCAGGGGATGTTCGCCTCTGCCAGCATCCGGACCACGCCCGCAAAGAACTCCGCGTTGGAATCGCTCGCGCCCGACTTGCCGCGGGAACCCGTGTACTTTTCCAGGCAGATGCCCCGCCCGATGTAGGCGTTGTTGCGCGGGTCTGAAACCGACGAGAAGGTCGGATCGTATCCGTTGCACACATCCGCCGACAACAGCTTGGTGTTTTCGAGCGATTTTGCAAATCCGAGCGCGTCAAACGCACCGTTCGTTTTGGCGTAGATTTCCGCGAGGAAATTTTCATACAGCCTGGAATGCGCACCGGTGTTGCCGACGCTCCCGATCTCTTCTTTGTCCGAGAGCATGCAGACCACGGTTTTGTCCGGCTTCTCCTGATCGGTCACCGCGACCAGCGCGGGGAACGCGCATACCCGGTCGTCGTGCCCGTAGGCACCGATGCAGCTGCGGTCGAATCCGACATCGCGCGAACGGAATGCCGGGACGATCTGAAGTTCGGCAGTGACCAGGTCCTTTTCCTTGAGCCCGTATTGTTCGAACAGCAGATTCAAAAAGCCGAGTTTGAAACGGGACGGGGCGTCCGGATCCTCGTAGGGAATGCTGCCGACCAACAGATTGAGCTCTTCGCCTTTGACGATGTCGGCCGGTTTGCGGGACATCTGCTCCTGTCCGAGGTGCGGCAGGATGTCGCTGAAGGTAAAGACCGGATCGTCCGGATCCTCGCCGACACAGATCGTCACCTTGGTGCCGTCTTCCCGGAAGGCCACGCCGTGGATCGAAAGCGGCGTCGCGGTCCACTGGTACTTTTTGATGCCGCCATAATAATGGGTTTTGAAAAAGACCAGGTCGCTGTCTTCGTATACCGGACAGGGCTTGAGGTCGACGCGCGGAGAGTCGATGTGAGCGCCGAGGATGTTAAAGCCTTCCACGACCGGCTTTTTGCCGACGACGGCCGCCATCAGGCCTTTGCCGCGGATCGAGGTGTACACTTTGCTCCCCGGGGCGAGGTGATCCGTGGCGTTGATCTCGGTGAAACCGAGCTCTTCCAGCGACTCGACCGCCGCCACCACAAATTCACGCTCGGTCTTGCCGATGTCGAGAAAGCGCATGTATTCTTCCGAAAAGGCAAAGGCACTGTCCTTGTCTTCGGGACTGGCCACTTCCCAGAGGTTCTTATACTCTGCGAACAGCTTCTCCTTGAGAGCCTTGGACTGTTCCGATTTCACTTTGCCGGCATCTGCCGGTGATTCTTTTTTCTTGCGTTCCGCCATGGGTGGTTCCTCCTATATGGGGTGTCGATGTTCTTGGCACATTATAATATAATAAACCGGTTCGATACAGTCCGTCGTCACGGAGGTCACCATGTTTGAAACCCATGCCCATACCCGGCGTTTTTCACCCGATGCGGTCCAGTCGCTCGGCGAGCTGATCGCGTCCGCCAGCGCGTTGGGACTTGCGGGTACTGTCGCGACCGAGCACATGGATCCGGACCTGGGACAAGGAGAGATGTGGTTCGATCTGGACGACTATTTCTCCGTCATGGAATCGGCGCGGTCTTCCCTTCCCGCCGGGTTCCGGTTGCTCAATGGCATCGAAGCGGGGTATCAGACCCATCTGGCAGACCGGTATCGCAACATGGCGGACACTCGGCCTTTCGACCATGTGATCGGTTCCGTCCACGCACTGCGGGGAGACGACATCTATTTTGTCCAGGATGTGTTCCGGGAGGGGCGCGAAGCCGTATATGGGGCTTATCTGGACGCGCTCATAGAGATGGCGTCGAGCGGGCGCTGGTTCGACGTGCTCGGGCACTACGACTATGTCACTCGCTTTTCCGGATATGCGCAGCCCCGCCTGACCTATCGGGAGCAGCCGGACCGGTTCGACCGGTTGTTTCGTCAGATTATCGCGAACGGGCAGGCTCTCGAGCTGAACGCGCGCTCCATCCGTGCGATGGAACGGATCGGTGCACCGGATCCGATGCCGGATCCCGACGTGTTTCTTCGCTACCGGGAATTGGGCGGCGAACTGGTTGCGGTCGGATCGGACGCGCACGCACCGGACGAGGTCGGGCTGTACCGAGAACGCATCCGGGACTATCTGCTGCATGTGGGATTTCTGCGGTCTTTTGTGTATATCGATCGGTCGCCTGTAGGGTTCCC
>JAAYKS010000071.1 GCA_012522285.1 Clostridiaceae bacterium
AGCTCTCACTCCTCGCCGGACGCACGGTCGCCATCGGATTCACTCCGCACCTTGCGCCGATGAAGCGCGGGATGCTGGCGACGGTCTATGCTGATTTGATGCCTGGCGTCACGGCTGAATCCCTGCACCAAATGTATGAGTCGTATTATAAGGACGAGCCGTTTGTGCGCGTGTTGCCCGCGGGAACGTGCCCGGATACTCGCCATGTCTCCGGCACCAACATGGCGGACATCGGCGTCTTTGCGGATCTGCGCAACGGTCGCGCAGTGTTGTTGTGCGCGATTGACAATCTGGGCAAAGGGTCGGCCTCTCAGGCCGTCCAATCGCTCAACCTGATGGCGGGGCTCCCCGAAACCGCGGGCCTCGTCCGACCCGGTATGATGCTGTAGTCCTTCCCTTACATCCGCTGCACAGCTGCGTGTAAAACGACCAAACGAGGAGATTTGCCATGGAAACCGATCTGGTGACCCCACTCCAGAAAGCACAGATCCTGATCGAAGCCCTCCCCTATATCCGGCGTCTGTCGGGAAAAACCGTCGTGATCAAATACGGCGGCAACGCCATGGTGAGCGAAGAGCTCAAAACCAATGTGATGGAAGATGTCACTCTGCTCAAATTCATCGGCATCAACCCGATCCTCGTACACGGCGGGGGACCGGACATCAACGCGATGCTGGGGCGTCTGGGCGTCCACTCCGAGTTTCGCGACGGGCTGCGGGTCACAACCCCCGAGGTGATGGAAGTCGCGCAAATGGTTCTGGTCGGCCGTACCAACAAGGAGATCGTGGCGCGCCTCAACCAGCTGGGCGCGCAGGCGGTCGGACTGAGCGGAATCGACGGGCGTCTGATCGAATGTGTCCGCATGACACGCGGTACGGACGGGCAGCCGCTGGACATCGGCAACGTCGGCGAGATCACGCACATCAACACCTCGATGCTGGAGACTCTGGCCGCGGGAGCCTATGTTCCGGTGATCGCGCCGATCGGCATCGGCCCGGACGGCGAAAGCTACAACATCAACGCCGACACCGTCGCCAGCGAGATCGCCACGGCTATGAAGGCGGAAAAACTGATCACCCTGACCGATGTGGAAGGGGTCAAGAAAACCACTCCGGAAGGTGAATCGGTGGTGATCGCTTCGATGACCGAGTCCGAGGCGCACAAACTGATCGATTCCGGTGTCATCGCGGGCGGCATGATTCCCAAAGTGCTGGGCTGTCTCGATACAGTTAACCGCGGTGTCGGCCGTGCGCACATCATCGACGGACGTATCTCCCACTCCCTGTTGCTGGAAATCTTCACGAACAAAGGCATCGGGACGATGATCATGAAAGAGCGACGACCGTATTACCAGGGGGAAAAGATCTGACCGCTGCCCCAGGGTTGCGATTTCACAGGAGGACGATGACATGGATGCCAAACTACAGGAAATCATCGGGCTGGATGAAGCCCATTTCATGAATACATTCGGGAAACGGACCCCGGTCAGTTTTGTATCCGGTCAGGGCAGCACCTTGACCGACACCGCGGGTAAAACCTATCTGGACCTGATCGGAGGCATCGCAGTCAACGTACTCGGTCATGCCCACCCCCGTCTCGTGCGTGCGATCAGCGAGCAGGCCGCCCGTCTGATCCATTGCTCCAACCTCTATTACATCGAAAATCAGGCCAGGCTGGCCGCGCGGCTGGCCGCGATCTCCGGCCTGGACCGCGTGTTTTTCAGCAACAGCGGTGCCGAAGCCAACGAGGCGGCGTTCAAGCTCGCGCGCGGTTATTTCCACAAGAAAGGCACACCCCGCGCCAAGATCGTGTCGGCCACCCAGTCTTTCCACGGCAGGACGATGGCCACCGTCACGGCGACCGGACAAAGCCGGTTCAGCGCACCGTTCGGCCCGCTCCCGCCGGGCTTCGTGCATGTGCCGTTCAACGACGTGGAAGCCTTGCGCGCCGAGGTGGACACCGACACCTGTGCGGTCGTCATGGAGCTGATTCAGGGGGAGAGCGGCATCTGGCCCGCCACACCCGCCTATGCCGAAGCGGTCGCGGCACGCTGCCGTGAAACCG
>JAAYKS010000458.1 GCA_012522285.1 Clostridiaceae bacterium
CGACAGACGCGTCAGTGATACGTAACGGGCCAAGCTTGATCAACTCGTTGCCGGGCACTGTAAACAGATTGAGAAAAAAGGCAAACAGAATCACAAAGAGGATCGGGCGCACACTGCGCAACACTTGACGGAACGGGATCCGGGATAGAGCGATGCCTCCCCCGATTCCCACTGCAAGTACGGCAATCGCGATTGGTTTTCTGATGATAAAGACCGCGGTCATGGTCAGAATCGCCACCAGAATCTTCAAGCGCGGATCCATGCGATGCAGAGGCGAATCTCCGGGGTAATAGCGTCCCAGAGTGATGTTGTCCATCATGGCCTGTTCCCCCCTTTGGTCCATGCGCGCAGGATTTCCTTTGCGGCATTTTCCGGGGTGAATTGCGCGGGATCGATGTCAGGTATGCTTTTTTTCATCTCCATCAGAAAAATAGAAGTTGCGGGCAGCATCAAGCCTGCGGCAGACATGTCGTCCGGCCGGGTGAACACCTCCGCCGGACTGCCCGAACACACGATCCCGCCGTTGGCGAGCACCAGGACGCGATCCGCCAGCCGGGCGATGTCGTCCATGCTGTGAGATACCAAAAGGATCGTGATCCCCCGCTCTCGCAGACTGGCGACATAACCTAGAATCTCGTCTCTGCCGGCCGGATCCAATCCGGCTGCAGGCTCGTCCAGCACCAGGATGTCGGGCTCCATCGACAGAACACCCGCGATTGCCGCACGGCGTTTCTGCCCGCCGGACAGTTCGAACGGAGAACGCTGGAGGTCCGCTTCCGAGAGGCCGACCACCTGTGCCGCCTCCCGAACGCGCCGTTCCACTTCCGGTTTGTCGAGCCCCATTTTCCGGGGTCCGAACGCCACGTCCTCAAAGACGGTCTCTTCAAACAGCTGGTGTTCCGGATATTGGAACAGCAGGGCGACCCGCTGACGTATTTTGCGGATGTCCGCGTTGACTGACGGGTCCATCCCCAACACGCGGATGGTGCCGGGTGCCGGGCGGATCAAGCCGTTGAGATGCTGAATGAGGGTCGATTTGCCCGAGCCACTGTGGCCGACGATGCCAAGCAGCTCGCCAGATCGGACGGAAAAGGAGACGTCATGCAGGGATTCGGTCGCATAGGGGGTTCCCGGAGTATAAGTGTGGGATAGGTGGTTCACCGTGATGACGGATTCACCGGGTTCCCGCTCCTCCTGCCTGTCGTGTGTATGCATTCCCGGATGGACGCCCTGCAGCAGCGAAGAGGCATGCAAGACCCGCAGGACCGCATGGACTGCCCCCTCCTGTGTCGATGCCTCCAGCGGCATCAGCGGGACGCCTGCCAGGGCTGCGACTCTGTGGGTGATTTCGATGTGGGCCGGCACATCCAACCCTTCCGACTGGATCTTGTCCGGATGGTCGAAGATCTCGGCAGGGGTACCTTCCATGATCGTCTTGCCTTCGGACAGCACCAGCACATGGTCGGACAGCAGCACTTCTTCCATGTCATGGGTGATGTTGACGACTGTCAGTCCGTTCTCGCGCCCCAGGCGGGTGACCAGGCGGATAAACTCCGTCCGGCTGACCGGATCCAGCATGGAAGTGGCTTCATCCAGGATCAGGCATTGCGGCTGCATCGCGAGGATGCCGGCAATCGCCAGTTTCTGCTTCTGGCCGCCCGACAGGAGATGTGGTTCTTTTTTCGCGGCATCGGACAACCCCACATGGGAAAGGGCGCGATCGACCGCCGCCCGCATCTCCTCACGGGGCATCCCGATGTTCTCGGGGCCAAATGCCACATCCTCTTCGACCGTCGTTCCGACGATCTGGTTGTCGGGGTTTTGGAACACCATACCGCAAGCGCGACGGATATCCCAGACAGACGCATCGTCCGCTGTGTCCTGCCCCAGTACGAGCACGCGGCCGGAATCCGGAACCTCCAAAGCGTTGAGCAGACGGGCCAGGGTGGATTTTCCCGATCCATTGCGACCCAAGACCGCGATGTGGCCTCCTCGCGGGACTTCCATCGACACATCGCAGACCGCCATCAGAGAGTAAGGGGTATGACGGTCGTATTCAAAACGGACACGTTCGACCTGTATAAACGGTTCCATGTTCTCCCATCCCGCCCGGTTGTGCGTGCGCCGCGGGCGACAGATGATGCGCAAAAGGGCAGTCCTTACGGCTGCCCCTTCCCGTTGCTGTATGGTTGGAGTGCCGCGTGCGTCGGCGAAGGTTATTCCACGAACTCGAGAATGGCCATCTCCGCTGCGTCACCGCGACGGGGACCCAATTTGATCACGCGACAATATCCACCGGCACGTCCGGAGAACTTGGGCGCGATCTCATTGAAAAGCTTGTCAACCGGATTGACCACTTTCCCCTCGGCGTCATGGCTTTTGTTGAGCCAGCGGATCGCCTGACGACGAGCTGCCAACCGGCTGGGGAAATCCACCTGGACCATCGAAGACTTCGTCTCGCGGTCCA
>JAAYKS010000072.1 GCA_012522285.1 Clostridiaceae bacterium
AAAATCGAATACTATGCGCGCGTCGGAAAAGACACACCGGCCGGCCAGGTCATCGACCAGGACGGAAACATCCGCACAGACTCCGAGGGGATCCTGGAGGACTTGACCCGGGGCACCGCCGCGCTGACCCCGCTGGGGGGCGCGGGCGAGGACATGGCAGGCTACAAAGGGTACGGATACGCGACGGTGGTCGAGATCCTGTCCGCGGCACTGCAGCAGGGCAATTTCCTCAAAATGCTCACCGGCATACAGGACGGAAAGAAAGTCCCGTACGGCCTGGGCCACTTTTTCATCGCCATCGACGTCGCGGCCTTTACCGAGCCGGAGGACTTCCGCCGCACCACGGGAGACATTCTCCGGGAACTGCGCGCCTCCAAAAAGGCACCGGGTGAGGAGCGCATCTATACCGCCGGAGAAAAGGAATATCTGGCCCGCCAGGCGCGCGAGGGCAAAGGCGTTCCCTTTACCCCGGGCGTCATGAAGGAATTTGTCGAAGTGCGGGACGCGCTGGGTCTGTCCGACTACCGGTTCCCGTTCGAGTAGGGAGAAGGCCGTGAAACGATTTGTACTGGCATTGGACCAGGGCACCACGAGCTCCCGCGCGATCCTGTACGACCAGGACGCGCGGGCGGTCTCGCAAGCCCAGGTGGAGTTCTCTCAGATCTACCCCCGTCC
Source organism: Clostridiaceae bacterium (assembly GCA_012522285.1). Classification (GTDB taxonomy): domain Bacteria; phylum Bacillota; class Clostridia; order Saccharofermentanales; family UBA5734; genus JAAYKS01. The sequence continues at coordinate 676 of JAAYKS010000072.1, forward strand.
GGGATGGGTCGAGCACGATCCGGAAGTAATCCTGGACAGCCAGTTCAAAGCTGCCCGCCGCTGTGTCGACCAGGCGGGGGTCATGCCCGCCGACATCGCCGCGATCGGGATTACGAACCAGCGGGAGACCACGCTCCTGTGGGACCGCCATACCGGACGGCCGGTCTACAACGCGATCGTGTGGCAATGCCGCCGGTCGGCACCGCAGTGCGATCGGCTGTCCGCGGCGGGGTACACGGAAGAGATCGCCGCCCGGACCGGGCTGGTCGTCGACGCCTATTTTTCCGCGACGAAAATCCAATGGATGCTGGAGGAGCTGCCCGGCGTGCGGGAACAGGCCCTGTCGGGCCGGTTGGCGTTCGGGACGGTGGACACCTGGCTGGTGTGGAACCTGACCCTGGGCGCGGTGCACGCGACCGATTCCACCAACGCTTCTCGCACGATGCTGATGGATCTGGACCGGAGGACCTGGGACCCCCGGCTTTGCGAACTGCTGGAGATCCCGGCGTCCCTTTTGCCCGATATCCGCCCGTCGAGCGGGTTTTTCGGCAAGATCGCGGATGGCGTGCCCGGCATGGAACGGTTTGCCGGCATCCCGATCACCGGCATCGCGGGCGACCAGCACGCCGCGCTGTTCGGCCAGGCGTGTCTGACCCCGGGCAGCGCAAAAAACACGTATGGCACCGGGTGCTTTCTCCTGATGAACACCGGAAAGCAGCGGGTCCGCTCCCGCAGCGGCCTGCTGTCGACCCTGGCCTGGGAAATCCCGTCCGGGGCGTGTTACGCGCTGGAAGGGTCGGTGTTCAACGCGGGGTCCGCGGTGCAGTGGCTCCGTGACGAACTCAAGATGGTCGAAAGCGCCCCCGCCTGCAGCGCGCTCGCAGCGACGGTGGAGCCGGCGGACGACCTGTATTTTGTGTCCGCGTTTACCGGGCTGGGCGCGCCCCACTGGGACATGTATGCCCGGGGACTGCTGATCGGGCTGACCCGCGGCACGGACCGCGCCCGGATCGCCCGGGCCGTGTTGGACGGGATCGCCTACCAAGTCGCGGATCTGATCGACGCCATGGAGCAGGACGCGGGCATGCGCCTCACGGACCTGCGTGCCGACGGCGGCGCGAGCGCGAGTGAGCCGTTAATGCAGTTTCAGGCGGACCTGCTGGATTGCCGGGTCGACCGGCCGGCGGACATCGAAACGACCGCGTTGGGAGCGGCCTTTTTCGCCGGACTCGCGGTCGGATTTTGGGACGGACTGGATACGATCGCCTCGCTCAGGCGCACGGGCAAGGTGTTTACCCCCGCCATGGAAGCAGATCGGCGCACCCGACTGCGAGCGGGCTGGCATCGCGCGCTCGAGCGCGCGAAGGCGTGGGAAGAATAGGAAACAGGAGAGCTACCTCGCTGTGAGACAGCTCTCTTTTTTATGCTTCGACGGCCTTTGAGGGCGGGGTCTCGAGCGATACGGGATGTTCCAGCAGGTCGGTCATCCGGCGGATCGCCTTGGCAAAATAAAAGCCGTCCCCGATCCGTTCGTCCAGCGTGAACCCGATGTTCATGACGTCACGGGCCTGGATTGAGCCGTCGGGCAGGACCACCGCCTCTTTGTGGATGACCCCGATGACCGCAAACACCGACGTCGTTCCCCATTCGTAGAGATGGTGGTAGGGGGCGTCGGTGCCGATGCTCCCTAGGTTGGAGACGAACGCGCTGGTGTGCATCGGGTCGACCTGGATCAGAGAGCGGGGAAGGATCCCGTAGAAGTCCAGGAGTTCGAGTACTTTGACCAGTCCCATCAGGAGGACCCGCGGGAGACGCAAAAAAACCTCGAGGATGTGGATGGCGCCCCGGCTGGTTTCCGGGGCGTTGCGGACCTTTTTGACCTCGCCTGCGATCTTGGTGCTGATGGTGTCGATCGTGTCGTCCGCGTAGAAAGTGTAGCGGACGACTTCTTCCTGCGCCTTTTCATTGAATTCGCGCTTGACGACAAAGGCGATGTCGATCGTGTCGCGCTCGTAGAGTCGGCGGCCGATCACAAACCGGTTGAGTGCCGGGCGGGTGTGGACGGTGTGTACCATGGCGGCCAGGACGGCGTGAAAAACGGTGGTCCGCCGCTCGCCGGCCCGGTTTTTTTGTTCCAGATAGGACAGCAGTTCGGTCGCGTCGACCTGCTGTGTATAGTAAATCGAGGAGTCGTTGCGCCCCTTCATCACAAACGGGAAGAACCGGAGAAACGGGTCGATCCGGCGGACCAGGCGTCCGTCCGGCCGATCCGACCAGCGTTTGCGGGGCAAGCTCCGGGGGGCGGTGTCTGCGGATGGATTGAGCGCGGTGGTTTCCTCCATGGATGACAGCCTTCCCGCCGGTTGGACCCGGCTTATGTGTCCGCCCGGCGGGGCGGGGACTGGATTATTTTGCGACGACGTTGGCCAGCCGGCCCGGGACATAGATGAACTTGACGACGTTCCGGTCGGTCATCAGCGCCTGCATGCGGGGGTCGCCGAGCACCATCTCGCGGATTTCGTCCTGTGTGGCCGCGGTCGGTACGTCGATCCGGAACTTGATCGCGCCGTTGAGCTGAACCGCGATTTCGACCGTGTCCCGCACTAGCGCGGCGGGGTCGTGCTCCGGCCAGGATTCGTCAAAGATCGACGCGGTTCTCCCGGTCAGTTCCCACATCTCTTCGGTAAAGTGCGGCGCGAACGGCGCGAGCAGACGGAGCAGGTCGTCGACCGCACCGACGAGTTCCGCTTTGTCTTTTCCGCCGTCGGCGAGATATTTTTGTATCGCGTTCAGCAGTTCCATCAGGCGCGCGATCGAGGTGTTGAACTGGAACCGGTCGGCGTCGATCGTTACCGAGTGGATCGCGTGGTGGCGGACAAAGCGGAGTTCCTTTTCGGCCTCTCCCGCGGCGCGCAACGTGCCGCCCTTCCGCAGGGGGAGGGTGTCTTCGACCAGTTTTTCGATCCGCGATATGAACTTGGCGACGGCACGCACCCCGTCGTCGCTCCAGGGACCGCCTTCCGTGTAGGCGAAGCCGAAGGCGAGGAAGGTGCGGAACACGTCCGACCCGTAGCGGGTGATGTAGTCGTCAGGGTTGATCGTGTTGCCCTTGGATTTGGACATCTTCTGTCCGTCCGGACCGAGGATGGTGCCCTGGTGGACCAGCGAGCGGAAGGGCTCGTCAAACGAGAGGTATCCCATGTCCCGGAGCGCTTTGGTGACAAAGCGGGCATACAGCAGGTGCATCGCGGCGTGTTCCGCGCCGCCGATGTATTTGTCGACGGGGCACATCCGGTCGACGACTTCCCGGCCAAACGGCTCCTGGTCGTTGTGCGGGTCGGTGTACCGGAACTGGTACCAGGACGAGCAGACGAAGGTGTCGAGCGTGTCGGGGTCGCGGTGCGCGGGTTTGCCGCAAACCGGACATACGGTTTCCATGAAAGAGGCGCACTTGGCGAGCGGGGATTCTCCGTCCGGGCGGAACTCCACGTCGTAGGGCAGTTCCACCGGGAGCTGGTCTTCGGGGACCGGCACCACGCCGCAGTGGTCGCAGTGGATGATCGGGATGGGCGTGCCCCAATAGCGCTGCCGGGAGACCAGCCAGTCGCGGAGGCGGTAGTTGATTTTGAGCTCGCCCTTGCCGGACGTCGCCAGATCCGCGACGATCGCTTCGATCGCGTCCGCGGAGGCAAGTCCGTCGTACGCGCCGCTGTCGACCAGCACCCCGTACTCCACAAAGGGGAGGGCGTCGGGCGATCCGTCCGCGGACGAGATCACGCGGCGGATCGGCAGGTTATACCGGACCGCAAAGTCGTAGTCCCGTTCGTCGTGTGCGGGGACGGCCATGACGACGCCGGTCCCGTAGCCCGCGATGACATAGTCGGCCGCCCAGACCGGCATCTGTTCGCCCGTCACGGGGTGGATCGCGTAAGAGCCGGTGAACACACCGGTCTTTTCCCGCACGGTGGACATCCGCTCGATGTCGGACGCGGAACGCGCGGCCTCGCGGTAGGCTTCCACTTCCGCGGCGTGGTCGGGGGTGGTGAGCAATCCGCACAGTTCGCTTTCGGGGGCGACGACCACATAGGTCACACCCATGAGGGTGTCCGCGCGGGTGGTGAACACTTTGAGGGAGACCGGCTCGCCGGCGGCGTCGGTCAGCGGACGCCCGTCTTTGACGGCACCGAACACGAGTTCCGCGCCTTCCGAACGGCCGATCCAGTTGGTCTGGATCTTCTTGGTCTTTTCCGGCCAGTCCAGCGCGGGCAGCTGGTCCAGCAGCTCCTGGGCATAGGCGGTGATGCGGAAAAACCACTGTGTCAGGTTTTTGCGCGTGACCTGCGCTCCGCAGCGCTCGCAGGCGCCGTCGTCGACCTGTTCGTTGGCGAGGACGGTGTTGCACTGGGGACACCAGTTGACCGGGGCATTGCTGCGGTAGGCCAGGCCGTGTTTGTACAGCTGCAGGAAGAGCCACTGGTTCCAGCGGTAGTATTCCGGCAGGCAGGTGGCGAGTTCATAATCCCACGCGAACATGCCGCCCATCCGACGCAGCTGCTGCTCCATCACCGCGATGTTCTGGAGCGTGCTGTCTTTGGGGTGGACGCCGGTCCGGATCGCGTAATTTTCGGCCGGGAGTCCGAACGCGTCAAAACCCATCGGCTGGAAGATCTCATGCCCCTGCATCCGTTTCATCCGGGCCCAGGAGTCGGACAACGCGTAGTTGTACCAGTGCCCGACATGCAGGTTGGAAGAAGAGGGGTAGGAAAACATCTCCAGGACATAGAGCTTGCGGTCTGCGCGTTCAGGGTGGAAGCGGTAGAGGCCGGATGCCTCCCAGCGCTGTTGCCACTTGCGGTCGGTCTCGGACGAATACGGCATGGGAATTCTCCTTTATATGGATCTGCCAAGAGATCGGATGGCGATTTCAAGTAACGATTTTATCACACTCCGCGCCGGCCGGGCGCACCGTACGGCAGGTTCCCGCAGGGTTTAGCGCAGCGCCTGGGAAAGCAGCATCAGCAGCGCGATGTGAAGGGGATAGAACAAGTAGAATCCGTACTTGACCACACCCCCCGGCTTGGGGTCGGGCAGCCGGAGAAACAGCAGGGGCAACGCCAGTATCGAGATCAGCTGGATCAGTGCCCAGTCCAGCCCGACGTGCTGTACCAGAACCCGAAACGGGAAGTAGAGCAGGTTGAGCGCCGCGATGCAGATCCAGGTGCGGGTGCGCAGCGCGTCGATCTGGTCGCGGGCAAGCTCTTCCGTCGGGATGCGCGCGGCCGTCTGATGAAACACCAGCACGTGCAGCAACCCGTACAACCCGTAGTCGGGACGGATGAGCAGCAGCAGTGCCAGACCGGCGGCACCGAAAAGGGTGCCCAGCGCAAGGCCCGTCGCCGGGGTCAGGCCGGTCTCCCCGAACGGGATCCGCACCGGATAATCCAATGTGGGCAACCCCGGGGCGGCCGCGGAACGGGCGAGCTTCATCGTGGCCACACAGTCGTGCCAGGAGCGCGTCGCGAGGTCGTATCCGATCAGGACCAGGATCGCGGAGGTGAACGTGATCAGTACGTTGGGGGCAAAGTCGAAGCCGGTCCAGACCGCGGTCCCGTGGATGATCCCCTCGGCCGCGGCCGCGAACAGCGCCATGCGCAGCAGGTACCGGAGCGGACTGCGCGTGCGCCGGAACCCGAGCGCGACGGAATAGGCGAACAGCGGAAACGCCAGCCGTCCGGCGACGCGCGCGAGTACGGCGACATCCTGCGGCAGAAAGTCGAAAAAGAAATATCCGATATGGTCGATCAACATCAGCACACAGGCGATAAGTTTGAGCATCCGGCCTCCCGCGGGTTTGTGAAATGTCTTTGCGGTGTGGGTTCCACGTGAGAATACCACCGCCGGGAGGGGGATGCAAAGCACCCGCGTGTGCCACACAAGTCGTACTGTATCTGTTGCGTGTAAAAAAAGGATATTGTATGATTGGTTGGCGTATCGTCCCCGACGCGGGTTTGCTTTGTGCTGGCAACAGGAAAGGACCTCAATCATGAGATTTGGTATGGATATCGGTATCGACCTCGGAACCGCGACCGTTTTGATTTATGTAAAAGGGAAAGGCATTGTGCTGCGGGAGCCCTCGGTGGTCGCGATCAACGCGCGGACCGGCAAGGTGCTCGCGATCGGCGACGCCGCCCACGTTATGCTCGGGCGCACCCCGGGGATCGTCAACGCGATCCGCCCGCTCCGGGACGGCGTGATCTCCGACTTTAAAGTCACCGAAGTGATGCTGCGGGCTTTCATCAACCGCGTCAACAAAGGGTTCATGCGGTCGCTCTTCAGCCCCCGGATCGTGGTCTGCGTCCCCAGTGTGATCACGCCGGTGGAACAGAAAGCGGTCGAGGACGCGTGCAAACGGTGCGGGTCCAAAGAAGTGTTTTTGATCCGCGAGCCGATCGCTGCCGCCATCGGGGCGGGCATCGACATCACCAAAGCCTGCGGCAGCATGATCGTGGACATCGGCGGCGGGACCACCGACATCGCAGTCATCTCGCTGTGTGAGCCCGTGGTCGACTTCTCGCTCAAAATCGCGGGTGACCGGTTCGACGAGGGGATCATCAAATACGTCCGCCGCAAACATAATATCCTCATCGGGGAACGCACCGCCGAAGAACTCAAAATCAACATCGGCTGCGCCTATCCCCGGGAAGAGGAACTGACCATGGACGTGCGGGGCAAAAATCTCGTCACCGGGATGCCCGTCACGGTCACCATCACTTCGACGGAAATGCTGGAGGCTCTCGAGGAACCGGTCAGCCAGATCTTCGAGGCGGTTCACTCGGTGCTCGAACGCACCCCGCCCGAGCTGATGTCCGACATCAGCCAGCGCGGGATCGTGCTGACGGGCGGCGGATCCTTGCTGTACGGGCTGGACCGCGTGCTGTCCACCAAAATCGGCGTCGCCGTGGTGGTCGCGGACGACGCGGTCTCCTGTGTGGCGATCGGAACCGGCCGCGCTTTGACGATGATCGACAAATTTGCCTCCATCACAGACGACTGATCCAACATCGCACTGGTGGAAAAAGGATGAAAACGACCGGGCCCGACTTGGAAAACGGGTCCGGTCGATTGATTTTAGTGGGTATTTTGCGGTTTTTCTCCGGTTTTTGCGTGTTCATGTGATTGACGCACACCTGTGGACCGATCTATAATGGGTCTGCGCCCCGGCAAACGAAACCAATCCGGCAGTTAGCCGGATCCGACCGTGGCAGTGTTCGCAGCCGACGTGTCTTTTTTCTTTTTCTCACTCTTGGAATTTCATTCTCTGTTGCGCATACGTGGCGCTTCGCGCTTGGTTGCACAAAATCTGTCTATCTCTTTCGGCGTCCGGACTCCATCGTACGCTCGTCGATTGATGTTTCTCTATTAGCCCCAATTTTATTATGAGGTGAGTACATGCCCTCCACAGAGACCGCCGCTCCTTCGTCCCCGCTTGCCGGGAAATCCAAGACCGACCTGATCCAAATCGCAGAGTTGACCGGACTGGTTCCCGCCGGGAAGGGAAAAAGCCTCACCGTGGCGCGCCTGACCGAGCTGATCACCACCGGCAAGGCGGACGCCGCGGCGGCAAAAACCGCGGATAAGCCCGCCCGGCGCACACCGGGACGCAAAAAAGCCGCACCCGCAGCGGCCGCGGCATCCGACGCGTCCGGCCCCGCACAGCCCGTCGAACATGCGGCCGCTGCAAAGCCGGTTCTCCAGCCGACAGATCACGCCCCGCAGGAAACGGCTGCGCCCGCACAGCCCGACCAGCCCGCCCCGGCAAAACCGCGGGGCACCCGCGGCCGTCCCCGCAAAGCGAAAGCGCCGGATCCGTCCGCGGAACCCGCGCCTGCCGCAGCACCCCAGGCGGTAGAGCCTGCTGCCGCGGTTGTGAACGCCCCGCCGCCAGTTCCCGAGGCGAGTCCGAAAAAGATCGCTCCGCAGGAGACGACTGTAGCGGACGCTCCGCAGGAAAAGCCTGCCACAGCACAGGAAACGCCTGCCACAGCGCAGGAAGCGCTCAAGGAGAGGGACAACGGGTCGTCGGACCGCAACCCAGGCAATCGGCAGATTCCCCGCACACACCACAACCCCCGCCGGCATGACGACCGCTCTGCCCGCGTGATCCCGCAGGACCGCAGACACCGCGGGGTGTCCGCCAAACCCATCCACCCGAACAACCGGCCAAACGAATACGCGCAAGGCGACATGCCCGCATCGGATGCCGTGCGTTCGCCGCAGGCTGAACAGACGGACACGGCGGGAAGCCCGGCGCAGTCCGCGGACGAGCAGCGCGCGAAGCGCCAGCCCGATCTCCAAAACCAGGAGATTCTGCAGGGTGTGCTCGAGATCATGCCGGACGGCTACGGATTCCTGCGCAAGGAAAACTATATCCAGGGCACCCATGACGTATACGTACCGCCGCAATACATCCGCCGCTTCGGTTTGCGGGAAGGAGACCTGGTGTCGGGTCCGAGCAAACCACCCCGTGAGAACGACCGGTATCCCGCCATCCTCTACATCAAAGAAGTCAATGGCATGCCGCCTGAGCGTATGGTGCGCCGTCCGACCTTCGACCGGCTGACGCCGATTTATCCGCTCGAGCGTTTTCATCTGGAGACCGCACGCAATGAGCTGTCGACCCGGATCATCGATCTGGTGGCCCCGATCGGCAAAGGCCAGCGCGGCATGATCGTCTCGCCCCCCAAAGCTGGTAAAACCATCCTGCTCCAGAAACTCGCCAACGCCATCGCGACGAACAATCCGGAATGCAAGCTGATCGTGCTGCTCATCGACGAGCGGCCGGAAGAAGTCACGGACATGCAGCGGACGATCCAGGGCGAAGTGGTGTACTCCACCTTCGACAAGACGCCGGAAAACCACGTCAAGGTCACGGAGCTCGTGCTCGAGCGCGCGATGCGTCTGGTCGAGCTCAAACAGGACGTGGTCATCCTGCTCGACAGCATGACCCGGCTTTCCCGGGCTTACAACCTCACGATCACGCCGACCGGCCGTACGCTGTCCGGCGGACTGGATCCGGGCGCGCTCTACGGGCCCAAACGCTTTTTCGGCGCCGCGCGCAATATCGAAAACGGCGGTAGCCTGACCATCATCGCCACGTCCCTGATCGAGACCGGCTCCCGTATGGACGAGATGATCTACGAAGAGTTCAAGGGGACAGGCAACATGGAAGTGTTCCTGGACCGCAAACTCTCCGAAAAGAGAA
>JAAYKS010000459.1 GCA_012522285.1 Clostridiaceae bacterium
ATCCCCTGCTATCTGGGGGACGACGCGCATCTGTGGTTTGACGCGTTCGGGTCGCTGGCGGGTTTTGTCGTATCGGAAAACGGGGACGCGGGTTTCACAATTTTTACCGCAAAGGGCAACGGGTTTCTCTACCGGGAAATTCTGGACTGGACAGTCGCGCACTGGGGCGGTCGGGGGAAGCTTTCCACCGAAGTCCATCAAGAGCAATCCGAGCTTGTGGAACTCCTCCAGGAAGCGGGGTTTGCCGCGGACGGGGTGGTGGCCGTGACACAGAAATATGTGCTGTGCGACGTGGCAGGCGACGAAGTGCCGCTGCCTGATGGGTATCGGATCGTGGATATGGTTGCCCATCCGGACTGGGACGGCAAACGGCTTTTGCAGCTCGACGCGTTCCAGGGGCGTACAGAACTCACGGAGCTGGACCGTCGTGCCTACCGGTATTCCCGGGAGTGTCCGGTCTACCTGCCGCAGTTCGACTTGTCCATCCTGGACGAAGCCGGACGGCACGTAGCGGGATGTCAGGCATTTGTCGACGCCCGCAACGGATATGCGGAAATTGAGCGGATCTGCACCCATAGCGCCTACCGCCGGAGAGGGTTGGCGGCCGCGGTGATCCGCGCCTGTTTCAATCGGCTGGACGCGCGGGGGATCCGGCTGACCTACATCACGGGGTACAGTCCGGGCGCCCAGGCACTGTATGCCAAGCTGGGCGCGGCTTCCTGTTCCTCCTGGACGGTGTATCGAATCCGTTCATGAGCGACCACCCGCGGCACCGGGCAGCAGGGAGGTACTCAGCCGAGTTTTTCCCGTACAGTAGTGGCGAGTGTACCCAGATCGAACGCAAACACATCCACCGGACAGTGCATGTCGTGGATCTCGGCGACGTAACTTCGGCGGACCTTCCCGCCCAGCCGGTGGTAGAACCGGTTGGAAGGGGATTCCGCAAAGTTGTATACCACCAGCTCGTGGAACCGGTAGACCTGGACGGCCCCGATCAGACGGTCCATCAGCTGCAGAGAGAGCTTTTGTCCGCGATACGCGGGATCGACAAACAGATAGTACATTTCGAATCCGCAATCCGTGTCCTGCGCGTCGGCCATGGCGCCGCCGGTAAACCCCGCCAGCCGCTCACCGTCGAACGCGCCGAACAGGCAGAAATGGTCTTCTGACTGGTGTTCCAGCCAATCTTTCATCCGGACGACTTCGTTTTCTTCGTTCAGGACCCCGGGCGGTACGACCCCCGCGTAATCCGTATCCCAGCAGGCGATGCGGAGGCGGGCGGCCAGCGGCAGGTCGAGAGCGGTCAGTGCGCGTATTTCCATAGAGAAGGAGTTCCTTTCCAGATGGTTTTTCGGGTCACTTGATTATATCCTTGCCGCGCTGTCGCAGGGAAGATCAATGTTGCGGCATATCTCCGTCCCCGAACCAGAAACGGTCGGCCTCAAACAAATCCCGGCCGCCTTCCCCTCTGAATATGAGATACAGGTCATGGCAACCGTACGCGCCTTCTTCCGGGCGCGTGTCCAGCAAAGTGGAGACCTCCACCCATTGACCGGGCCGGCCCGCGCCGACAACCGGGAACTCCCCGATTTTCCTGCCCTTGTAGGGCTCGTCGATCCGTACCTCGACCCGGCCTCCTGCCAGCGGG
>JAAYKS010000460.1 GCA_012522285.1 Clostridiaceae bacterium
GACACGATTTTTATTCGTTCATGGCAGCCGGATCCACCGCAAAAACGACGGTCCGCAACTTGTATGACATCCGGATTTGCCGGGATCCACAGGATCCCGTGTACGCAATCCACGTCACAGGCAACGGATTTTTGTATAATATGGTTCGAATCCTGTCTGGCACGCTATTGTATGCCGGACTGGGGAAAATCCTGCCGGAGGACATTCCCGGCATCCTGGCTGCGCGCGACCGCCGACAGGCGGGGAAGACACTTCCCGCACACGGCCTTACACTGGAAGCGGTGTTTTATCCAATGAATGGACGGATCGAGACCCTCGACGGGGAATCCCTTCCGCCCGCCTGGACGGAAGGGGAGGCAAAGGCCGCCCTAAAAGGAGAAGCTCATGGCACCTGACAACAAATGGACCGATCGCACCAATATGACCATGCTGACCGACTTTTACGAGCTCACCATGTCCCGCGGGTACTTCGACAACGGCATGGAGAACACATACGCTTACTTTGATCTGTATTTCCGCAGTGTGCCGCAAGGCGGCGGGTTTGCGATCATGGCGGGCGTCGAGCAAATGGTCGACTATCTTCAATCTTTGCATTTTACTGAAGACGACCTTTCGTTCCTGGCAGGCACCGGACAGTTCGACGAGGCTTTTCTCGATTATCTGCGGCACTTCCGGTTCGCATGCGACGTCTGGGCGATTCCGGAGGGGACGCCGATCTTTCCGGGAGAGCCGATCGTCAAGGTGAGAGGACCCATCATTCAAGCCCAGATGATCGAGACCATGCTTCTGGTCACGATCAACCACCAGAGCCTCATCGCGACCAAAAGCGCACGTATCGTCCGGGCGGCCAAAGGACGTGCTGTCCTGGAGTTCGGCGCGCGGCGCGCCCAGGGGTACGACGCAGCGGTGCTGGGCGCCCGTGCAGCCTATATCGCGGGCGTCAACGGGACATCCTGCACGATCTCGGGTCAGCAGTTCGGAATCCCGCTTTCGGGCACGATGGCGCACTCCTGGGTCCAGATTTTCGACTCGGAGTACGACGCGTTTAAAGCCTACGCGCTAGCCTACCCGGACACCACGGTTCTGCTGGTGGACACCTACAATGTGCTCAAGTCCGGTGTGCCCAACGCCATCCGGGTCGCCAAGGATGTCCTGGAGCCCATGGGGAAAAAGCTCCGCGGAATCCGGATCGACAGCGGCGACCTCACCTATCTGTCCCAAAAAGCGCGTGAGATGCTGGATGCGGCCGGACTCGCCTACGTCCGGATCACGGCCAGCAACGCGCTGGACGAGATCATCATCCGCGACCTGATCCAACAGGGGGCGGCCATCGACTCGTTTGGGGTAGGGGAGCGGCTCATCACCTCCCGGGCCGAGCCGGTGTTCGGCGGGGTGTACAAACTGTCTGCCATCGAGCGGGACGGGGAAGTGCTGCCGCGCATGAAATTGTCCGAAAACGAAGGTAAGATCACAAACCCGTGTGACAAAGAAGTCTGGAGATTCTACGACCGGGAGACCGGCAAAGCGCTTGCGGACGTCATCACGGTCGTCGGGGAACACATTGACGAAACGCAGCCATACGAGATTTTCGATCCGCTGCACACATGGAAACGCAAGACCCTGGAAAATTTTGTGGTACGCCAGATGCTGCAGCCGGTGTTCCAGGCGGGCGTGTGCGTGTACCATCACCAACCGGTCACCGCGGTGCGCACCTATTGCGAGGAACAGCTCTCCTCCTTGTGGGAGTCCATCAAACGGTTTGAAAACCCACAAGTCTATTATGTCGACCTCTCTCAGCAACTCTGGGACATCCGCGACCGGTTGATGCGGGAAAACCAGGACAGACTGTAACACGCGACGGTATCGACGAGCCAAATACAACAAATCGGAGGCATTGAGACATGCAAATCAAAGCGACCATCACCATGCAGAGCGGAGAAAC
>JAAYKS010000461.1 GCA_012522285.1 Clostridiaceae bacterium
TATCTCGACACCGCGAACTACGAGCCGCGGGACGAGGCCAAGTTCGAGTACAAATGGCAGTGGGCTTACCGGGAGCGGTTCGAGCAGGCGGGCATCACCGCGGTGCTGGGATCCGGCTTCGACCCCGGGGTCTCGGGGGTGTTTTGCGCCTGGGCGCAAAAGCACCATTTTGATGAAATCCACGAAATCGACATCCTCGACGCGAACGCGGGCGACCACGGCTACCCCTTTGCGACCAATTTCAATCCCGAGATCAACATCCGGGAAATCACCGCCAAGGGCAGCTATATCCAGGACGGCACCTGGGTCGAGACCGAGCCTCTCGAGGTCAAAAAAGTCTACGACTTCCCCCAGATCGGCCCCAAGGACATCTATCTGCTCCACCACGAAGAGCTCGAGTCGCTGGCTGTAAATATTCCGGGTGTCCGGCGGATCCGGTTCTGGATGACCTTCTCCGAAAAATATATCACCCACCTCCGGGTGCTGGAAAACGTCGGCATGACTTCCATCGTTCCGATCGAGTTCCGCGGGCTGCAAGTCGCCCCGATCGAGTTCCTCAAGGCCGTGCTGCCCGACCCCGCGTCGCTCGGCCCCCGCACCAAGGGCAAAACCAACATCGGTTGCCTGATCCGGGGCGTCAAAGACGGCAAGCCGCGTGACTACTACGTCTACAATGTCTGCGACCACGAATCCGCCTACGCAGAGGTCGGATCGCAGGCCATCTCCTACACCACGGGCGTGCCCGCGATGATCGGTGCCATGATGGTCCTGACCGGGAAGTGGCTCCGTCCCGGGGTCCACAACGTCGAGGAGTTCGACCCCGACCCGTTCATGGAACAGCTCATCCGCCAGGGCCTGCCCTGGATCGAAGATTTTTCACCGGTTCCGGTGGATTGAGGCACGACATGACTGATATCGATTTTGGCACTCTCCCGACCCCCTGCTACGTCGTCGACGAACGGCTCCTGCGCCGCAACCTCGAGATTCTGGACGGGGTCCAGCGCGAGACAGGCTGCCGCATCCTGCTCGCGCTCAAAGGGTTTGCGATGCACGCGGTGTTTCCGCTCATCGGGGAAACCCTCGCGGGCGTGACTGCCAGTTCGCTGTTCGAAGCCCGGCTGGGCCGCGAGGAGATGGACCGCGAGGTTCACATCTACTCCCCCGCTTACGCCGAGGAGGAGTTCGACGACATTCTCGGACTGTGCGACCACATCGTGTTCAACTCATTCGCGCAGTGGGAGCGGTTCCGGGAGAGGGTCCAATCCTACACCGGGCACCCGATCTCCTGCGGCATCCGCGTCAACCCCGAACACTCCGAAGCCGCCGTGCCGCTCTACGACCCTTGTGCCCCTTTCTCCCGGCTCGGGGTCACCCGGTCCCGGTTCCGCCCGGATCTCCTCGACGGAATCGAGGGGATCCACTTCCACACCCTCTGCGAACAGAACTCTGACGCGCTGGAGCGCACCGCAAAGGTGGTCGACGACAAGTTCGGTCCCTCGATCGCACGTATGAAATGGCTCAACATGGGGGGCGGACACCACATCACCCGCCCGGATTACGACATTCCCGCCCTGGTGCGGACGATCCGGTTCTTCCAGGACAAATACGGCGTCCAGGTCTACCTGGAACCCGGCGAGGCGATCGCGCTCGGGACCGGCGTTCTGGTCTCCCGGGTGCTCGATGTGGTCGAAAACGGGATGAATATCGCCCTTCTGGACGCGTCCGCGGCCTGCCACATGCCGGATGTGCTCGAAATGCCCTACCGGCCGGAAGTCGCCGGGGCGGGGCTACCCGGCGAAAAATCCTACACCTACCGGCTGGCCGGTACCACCTGTCTGGCGGGCGACGTGATCGGGGACTACTCCTTTGACCAGCCGTTAAAATCAGGTGACGAAGTCGTGTTCCAGGACATGGCCCACTACACCATGGTGAAAAACAATATGTTCAACGGAGTCCGGCTGCCCTCGATCGCGCTGTACACCGAGGCCGACGGGCTGCGCGTTCTGCGTTCGTTTGGATACGACGAGTACAGGGATCGGCTGTCCTAAAGCGCCCTCTCGCCCACCAAATCCACTTCTCCGAAGCGGCAGTTCTCGCAACTGCCGCTTTTTTGCAAAATCTTCTCTTTCCTGTGACATTCTCACATGCGAGCGGAGACAAAAATCCCTACAATGTTGGGGAATGGAGGTGGTCTCATGTCGGATCCGAACTGGAAAGACCAATTGATCGGATACCTGGAAACCGAAGACCGTGAACACGCCCACAAAGCGGCACTGGACGCGCTCGAGACCGGTAAGACCGATATCCGTATCCTGTATGAAGAAGTGCTTGCCCCCGCCCTCAACCGAATCAGCGGCGAGGAAGAAAAAGAGGCCGAAACCATCTGGCGGGAGCACGTGATGACCGCCATCGTGCGGGGCATCGTCGAATCCGCCTATCCCTATGTGATCCGCGAGCGCAACGCGCGCGGCGCGTCTCCGGGCAGCAAGGTGCTCATCTTCTGCCCCGCGGGGGAAACCCACGAGCTCGGCGCCCGCATGGCCGCGGACTTTTTCCTGATCTGGGGCCATCAGGCGATCTTTATCGGCGCCGACACCCCCGAAAAGACGCTCCTGGACGCGATCGAGCGGACCCGGCCCGACTGGCTCTGCCTGAGTGTCTCCAACGACTTCAACCTGTTTGGCGCCAAGCGGCTGGTCTCCGA
>JAAYKS010000006.1 GCA_012522285.1 Clostridiaceae bacterium
CGGCGTCGGCGTAAGCGTCGGCGTCGGCGTAAGCGTCGGCGTCGGTGCAAGCGTCGGTGTCGGTGCAGGCGACGTAGCATCGGGATCATGGAGGACGGTCAGCGTGAAAACCTGTACGTCTGGCGGCGAAGGTGCATGTCCTTGGTAAGGATCGTTGAAAATGAAACTTGCCGCCACGTTGGAACGGTCTTCATCGGCTTGGATCGAAAATACATGCTCCCCCTCTTCCAGGTTGGCCGGGATCTGTAGTTGACCACTGGCGGCATCAATCTGAACACCGGTTGGTGCACCGTTGATGGAGAAAGTAAAAGGCGCATATCCCGTTGCGGTGACAGCAAATGTGCCGCCTTGCTGATTGACGGTCGTGTGATCGTCGCTTGTGATCTTCACTGGATTCGGATGTTTCTGCCAAACCCACTCAACCGTCACCCGTTCCTTGAACAATGCGGCACCGGTCTCGCGCCCCTCGCTGTCCAGAAGCGGAATCAACTGCTTGCCGCTCTCACCCAAAACCCATTGATAGTTGCGCACAAGATCTGTTTCATTGTGGTAATCGGTGGTGCGTCCCAAATCTTGCGTGGAGAAGACGATCCTGTTGTAGCGGAATTCGTCGGAGGTGACGGTGCGGGTACCATTGGGATTGACGATCCAGATCGATTCATCGTACTGCACCTGGTGTATCAGTTTGCCGTCTTCCTCATATTTTCTGAATGAATTCGGCACCAGCTGGATCGTACGGTCAAAGCTGATGTCAAACGTTGTTCGAACGGGAACTTTTCCCGTGGTCGTCGCCTCGTGATAGTTGAGACTGACATCATAGCCAACCATACTGCCCCAGTTGGATGGAGTTTCATACACATCGAATCCGGCATTGGAAATTTGCGTTCCCGGCACGACCGCGAGTGGTGGTTTCCGGGTGTCGAAATTGCCCCACTGGTCCGTATAGGCGGTGGCTTGATCGCCGGTCGGCACATGCTGGTCATAATTCATGCTGAGATACTGGCTCAGATTGACGATTGCACCACCGCAATACGTCCATTTGTACTGGACGTCCGGCACCCCGTCTTCCCAATCGACAGAGCGAATCGGATTGACCTGTCCGGTGGCGAAATCACTAAAGGAATCGGCTTTGGCGATCGTGAAGGACGAGAAGGGCAAGGTGGGGGTTGCCGGGTTGGAATAAAATGACTCCTCGCCGACTCGGAACTCGATCACCACTTTGTCTTTGTGGTACAGCATCTGAGGATCGGCCTGATAGAATTCACCCACTTCATTGGTCGTGGCGTAGCCGGTTGCCGGATATTTGCGGATTCCGGCCTGTTCGGCCGGTGCTGCGGCGTTGGGATCGAACAGCGTGCCGTCAGGTATGACCAGGATCCGGTACTTCATCGTCTGGGCGACTTCGAATCTAGGTGGCACCGTGGAAGGGATCTCCCTCTCGATTATTCCGCCCACAAGACCGGGAGAGATGAAAGCCTCGACTACCTTGATCCGGTATCCCGCGGTATTCGACTGCCGCCGTCGCAAAATGGTCGGTTTGTAGTTGGCCAGGTTGAGTGTTTTCCCAGCCAGTTTCACGTAGACATTGAACAAGCCGTAGAGGTTGACATCGAGCATTTTGTTGTCGGCCTGGACATGTACCCCGGCCCCGAGAAAAACACCCGCACCAACGAGGTCGAAGCCGAACAACTCCAATCCGACCATCGGGCCGAATTTCAAATACCCATCGATTTCGCCATTGAGATCTACGTCACCGTCGCTGCTGAATCCTTGACTGAAGATTGGTTTGACACTGGTCGGGATATAGAACTTGGTGCCTCCTCTGACGCCCATGGTGGTTTCAGTATAATCGCGGGCCTCGATCTCCAGGCTCAAGCTGCCATCAAGGCCGACCACCGCAAAAATCCCGCCGGAGATCCGGCCAATGCCAAACGGGATGTCCAGCCCAAGGATCGGGATGTAGACTTCCTGATTCACATTGGCGCTCATCTCAACGATCAGGAAACTCTCTTGCTTGAGTGTGAGCTCAATCCGATAACCGCCAAATCCCGAATATCGTCCTGTGAGATCGATGACTTCGATGCCGAGCCCACCACTGACGGTAACCTCGATTTTCTTACCGTCGCCGAGATTGGCCTGCAGTGTCTGGTTGGAGAATTGCAGCTTGATCAGTGGATCATTGGAGAGATACTTGAAATCCTTCAGCGAATCTCCGAATGATTGATTTGTCGCCCACCCCGGCAGGATCAGGTTCTTTTCAATGTTGGGAGCAAATCCGCTGATGTTGCCGCGGGTCAGGCGGATGGTCTCTTGCGTGAGCTCAAAATCATCGAGAATCTCACTCAGTTGAGGCCGGGCCAAACCATAGGTGTTTTGCAATGGAGAGGCGAGGGATCCCAGCGCATCATCTGTATCAAAGGCACCGGAGAAAACGGACGGGGATACAACTTTGAACGCCGTTCCACCTTCGGTATCGACAAATATCGTGCCGTTCTTGACCGTTCGGCCGCGACTTTTGGCGGCCTCATCGAGAATATCCTGGGCAATGTATCCGCCTTCGGCGATGATCTTGTCCGGACGCAAAAGCGGCTTGGCGGCGCCCGACAACAATTGCCCCGCCGTGGCAAGCTGTGAGGTCACCTGATTGTCGATCTCGATCACCGAATCAGCCAGGTCGACATGGATGTTTTCTTTGGAAAAGGTGGCTGGTTCCTCACCGCCGACGAAATCAAGCCATTCGACCGACGGCTCCTCAAAATCGCATTCAAAGGAGGCAGCGGGTTGCCGGTCGATGTCGCCCGGCCAACTGTCGGACGAATCAGAGGAAACGACCGCTTGGATGGGAGCGACCAAAGGCAGGATAAAAAGTACCAGCGCAATCCAGACTGCACACCACTTTTTCATGGCTGACCTCCCACAGGTTGAAGGAGTCTCCAGACTTGGTGCAAACAAACAGGAGTCATAGATTCGCTTTCGGCATCATTGTTTCAACAAACGTGCAACCCGAACGGAATGAACCTATAGTTCAAGACAATCATACAATACATAAAGACGTTTTGCAGAGCTGGTTGATCGAATGATCTCCGAACAAATCGAGCACACCTCATCCCGAACTGGCGAAAGTGAAGGCCCCCTAGCGGGAGGCCTGTTGCTCTTGAGTGTCACTCATTCAATTTGAACGGACTACTAGCCCTGCTTTTTCCCTTTTGGCTTCATGGAAAAGCTCGACCTGAGGAGAAGTGCCTGTATCAGTGAAAAACGATACGTTTTGCTTTTTAGGTTCGCTCCGCAATGGCTGCACCGGGTACTGTACCAGGAGAAGAGATTCTTGCACTGCGGGCATTGCCATCTGACTTTCTGCTCCACCAGCCATTTCTCAATCCCTTTCTCCCGGATTCTCTCCATGTTGGGTTGGTTTTCCTTCAGATGTGGCAAGACGGCTTGCGCCTGTTGACTGTGCCCCAACATACCACACGGGTATTCGTTGCACTCTATGCAGTGCTCCACCTTTTTGCTCCTGGCACATTCCCTGATTTTACAGGCAGCACAGTTGATGAACAGCGAATCGGATTTGCATCCTTCACAGTGAATCGCACAGGATTGTGCGGAAACATCACTGCCCATGCCGGAGTGATATTTCCTGATGGCTTTTTCATTCCAAAAGGAAGCCAGTTTGCTCTTTCTGCCGGTTTTGTATGTCTGCAGGATATCGCAAGCTTCGCAGTAGATGCCGCAATAGGAATCGCAAACGTTGCTTATCATCCCTCACCTCCGCCAACTTGATGTTCGTCATTCATGTGGGAATCCGCTTTGTTAATTAGATAATAAACAATATCATCGGTGTAAAGTCAAGTTTGTTGCAGATACTCAAAGATTTCTCTCTATTCCCTTAGTAGGATTGCGTCAGGAACAGCCAAACCACTCAAGCTCGTATATGCATCCCTTATTTTTGAATAGTATCGATCCACATCCAAAGTGAACTCTGCGATTTGATCAAGCATCGACCATTCATCATCTGACAACTGATGGTCTTGTTTAGCCAACAACCTCCATGGTTTCCAGTCAAGTCCCTTACTGATGCGGACAAGGAACGGAACCGTTTCAACTTTATTGAGTGCAGCAAAATCTCGAAGCAGCTGTCCTCTTACAAACCATAATCCGTACAGTGAATCGATGCCCCACTCCGGTTTGATGGGGCAACTTATGCCGAAGTCCTCTTGGGAAGCTTTTCCTTCACGGCACAGCTTCCACGCCTGTCCAGCTGTGACAAATTCGTTTGACTTAAGATCCCTGGGATTCAACTGTCGGCTTTTTCGTATTTTGTCGTCAGCGTTCTCTTCTGCGCTGAACGCCCACCCAATGGCTGTACTCTGTTGGAATGGGTCAAACTGCGGGTCTGCCATAACCCAACGCGTTCCGTTCCAATATTCGCATATCCAGTGGTCTTCATATTTGCCATCCCAACCGAAATAGAGCGCAAACCCACACCGGCTGCGTGCAGGAATCTTTTTGGCCCGCAAAAAGGCACACATCAGCGTAGCAAATTCCCTACAACATACGATGACACGATCTCGTGGATGTCGTGGAATGGCGAGATTGCTATTATCCAACTCAAGTGCCTTATCCAGCAGGTCTTCCATATACGCCGTCTTTTGTGGATACTCATGAGCCGGGTTGTATTTCACACCGTATTGAGAGACCCACATATCGTGTACAAGCAAACCCTGAATTACTTGGTAGATCGCACCGGGATCTGGTGACAGCCATTCAGTAAACGTTTGGAACCTTTCAAGTTTTGTGATTACACCTGGTTCGCTATAGTATTTTAGTAATTCAGACATCACCTGTTCCTCCACTTTTTGAGTCAAATCCAGAATGTTGGTGCCCATTGATTCCGGTCATCGAATCCTTATGTACATTGTGTAGATGCTTCCATCTGGTCATCAGCACAACGGCACTTCCACTGATTTTCCGTTGTGCTTTGCGGATTCAAGAGATCGTATTCTTTGCCGTCGGTAAATGGCTGTATTTCAGCCGGACGGCTCTGCTGAAATTTAGGCAGCGAGATCAGCTCTACCATCGTGATGCTTCCGCTTCCAAAGCAAACCAATCTCTTGATGCGCGAGCCTGAGATGGCAATCATGGGTGCGATGGTGTGCGTGCTGTACCACGTCGGTGGAAGGCCGAGCGAATCGTCAGGCCAATTGAACATCCTGATCATGAGAGCCGCACAAAAACTGGATTTTCCCAATCTCGCCTGCATCGAGCATCTGCTTGCACATCGCATCCGGATATCTACCGGTGTTCTTGCCGATGGTGTTCATAGTGGCGTTTTTGATGTCCTGCCAGCTATCCTCATACTGAAAGTGATCAATATACACCGTACCACCCTTTGTCGCGTGCCTCTTTATCTCTTCATGATTGTAGTCGTAACGTGTCCGTGCAGGCAACCTGCCAACTGACATTCTTCTTCGTGGCATCCCGTATCACGCTCCGAGGCGACGCAAGACACTACCAGATTGAAATTCGTGAATGGTTGCTCCCGGGTTGTAATTACGAGCGAAGCGTGATAGCATGCGTAAGTACTTACTTACAAGGAGGAGCTGTTATGGAAAAGAAACCGGCAAGACACTCAAAGGAAGAACGTAAAAAGCAAATCCTTGAAACGGCCAAAACCATTTTTATAAAAAAAGGATATGATGCAGCGACGACCGCCGGAATCGCCAAAGAAGCAGGCATTGCCGAAATTACGTTGTTCCGTTACTTCTCCTCAAAGCGAGAACTTTTCGAGTCGATCTTTATACCGTTCCTGAACAACTCGATGGTCGATCGGGTTGTATTTGATCATACAAAGTCCACTGAAGAGCAAGTCTATGAATTGCTCTACAAGAAAACCGAATTCATCAGTCAACATCAGGGTGAAATCAAGTTGCTTTTGACGGAGCACGAGCGATTTAGCTTGCGTGAAAATTATATCGAAAAAATATACAACTTGGTAAAAGACCAATTGCTGGATTTGAACATAAATGTAGTCGACTTCTTTCATATGCGCGTGCTGGTTGGGATGCTTTTGTCATTCTTGTACTTCCCTGCGCAGACGGAAACGGAAAAGGACATTTTTATCAAATATATCGTCCATCTTCTACTCAATCCATCGGAAACTGGAGTAAACGCATGAAATCATTTTTCTCAAAAATCGGATCTTCCATTCACAAAAATCCCTTCAAATTGCTGTTTGTCTTCCTCCTTATCATGGTTGCCATGATCATCGGAGCCACTCGTATGGAGATGGCGACCGGAAATGAAACCTTAGTGCAAAGCGATGAACCGATCTATATTGCCACCCGGAAAATGGAGACAACCTTTGGCGGAGACTCGATTCTGGTACTGATTGAATCATCAGAAGAAACCGGTCTTCTTTCTGTCGACAATATGCGTCAACTGTATGGAATTCAACAGCAGTTGAGCTATGAAGAGGACATTTTTTCAATCATGAGCCCGGCCGCCATCGTCCATCAAATCAGCGAAAAGCAAAGGACGATGTTGATCGAGAATGTGGTCGGCATGAGCGATGGATTATCTACAATGGGCGACTCTCTCATCAACATTGGGACGATGTTGTCCTCCCTCGATCTGGTGGATCCCCAGGATATGCTTGAAAAACTCAGTCAGCTAAGCGAACTGAGCGTCAAGTTTGATCAGCTCAGCGCGGGGCAGCAGCAGCTGACCACTGGTCTTGGCAGTGTCGAGACAAACCTGAATCAAACATCGGCCGGATTGGCCGCGTTGTCTGATCAGCTTCGGCAAATGGCATCCGCGCTGCCTGAGCAGCAAGCGTTACCACTTGTGACAATCAGCGAGCAATTGAGACAAACATCATCCGGATTGTCGGCCATGAGCGCCAACACAAAGCCAATGCAAACCGCGACTTCCAACACCTCGCAAGCGCTGGACACCATTTCAAGCAGTCTGGTCGAAACGTTTTCAGACATGAAAGAAGGTCTGTCGAATATCATATCTCCCGACCAACTCAAAGAAATGGCCGAAGGATTTTTAACAATGGGGAATCAGCTCGGCCAGTTGTCTGACGGATTGGAAACGATCGTCGAAAAAAGCGCGATGATGGAAGCGTCGATTGTCGCAACACAACCTGAGCTTGAGCAGATCCTGTACGATGCGGACGGTCAACTCAATCCGATTTTCGAAGATGTTGTAGTGAGCCCTTATCAAATGATGATGGTCGTGAAACTGGAAGGCAATCTGGACGATCAGCGGAAAGATGCATTGACTTCGACGATCACCGATGTGCTCAATGAAGCCCGTTTTGAAAATGCCGAAGTCACCGTATCCGGCAAATCCGTATTGGATTTATCTCTCAAATCAGAAATGAAGTCCAGCATGATGATGATGGTAGGACTTGCGGTTTTGATTATGCTTTTTGTGTTGGCTCTGATTTTTCGGGTCCAATGGCGCATGTTGAGTCTGGGGGTCATTTTTGTATCGGTCGTCGCGACTCTGGGATTCATGGGATGGGTCAGTGTCCCCGTTACGATGGTTTCGATGGCGGTTTTCCCCATACTGATTGGGTTGGGCATCGATTACTCCATTCAATTCCATAACCGCTTCGATGAAGAAGGTGACATTGAAAAATCAACCAAACACATTGGCAAAGCTGTGTTCGTGGCTGTCATCGCGACGATGCTTGGCTTTATTTCTCTGTTGTCATCCCCGGTTCCGATGATTCAGGATTTTGGGAAAATGCTTACGATCGGCGTTTTCATCAGTTTCCTTGGGAGTCTGTTTCTATTGTTGCCAATTCTCAGAGCAGCCCAGTTCGTACAAAACAAAGGAAAAACGGAAAAACAGAAGCCAAAAGTGGAATCGCATTCGTTTATGCATCGTGCAATGGCCAAAGGTGCCCGCAATACGATTCGATATCGCTACCTCATATTAATCGTATTTCTGCTGGTTGCAGGATATGGCGTCTATGTCGACTCCAAAATAGCCGTTCAGACCAACATCGAAACGTTCATGCCACAGGATTTGGAAGCACTTGATGACATCAGAAAAGTACGTAGTGTGATCGAGAGTACGGATCAAATTGTCGTCTATTTTGAAGATGACAATGTGCTGGACGAGCAAAATTACACCTATATCCAAGGCAAAACGGCTCTCTTGCAGGACCAGTATCAAGATCACATATCCGACGTAAAAAGCATCAACCAACTGGTAGTCAATGGAAAGGGGTCAAAGGAGTGGGATACCGCTGAACAGCTGGCATTCATCCGAGATCTGCCAGACTCACAGCGTGAGATGTTTATCAGCGCAGACGCTCGCGAAGAAATTGTCATCCTGCAGATAAAGCCGCTGTCCACACAGGATTTGGAAACACTCATCGCGGAGGTCAATGGCGTTTTCAGCGATGCAAGCATGACCGTTTCTTTGACTGGGAAAAGCATGTTGGATGTTGAGATGGTTGGTGGTCTGACGGAAGGCCGCGTCAAAATGACATTGATTGGCATTGCGCTGGTGCTTGCCGCCTTGCTTATTCTCTATCGTCATCCTGTCAAAGCACTGTTGCCGATCCTGCCCGTGTCGATGATCATTGGCATATCGAGCGCGGTCATGCACGTGCTTGATGTTGACTGGACACCCATCACCGCGACATTGGGAGCGTTGGTTCTTGGCATGGGTACGGAAATGACCATTATGATGATGGAACGCTATCTGGAAGATCGGCAAAATGGCAAGAGCAAAATCGACGCCATCCAGCAGTCCGTGGCGAAAATCGGCAAAGCTATTTTGGCATCCGGACTCACAACCATCGGCGGGTTTTCAGTCCTCCTGTTTTCAAGCTTTGCAATCCTGCAGGATTTTGGCCTGATGACGATGGTCAATATTTCTCTGGCTCTGCTCAGTACATTTGTCGTTTTGCCTCCGCTGTTGTACATCTTTGACGGGTTGCTGATAAAGAAGCCAACAAGCGTACCCGTAGCCCAAATAGAAGTGGAGCACATTGGTTAACCGCCACTTGATAGCGATCATCAGAACAACGGCACTTCCACTGATTTTCCGTTGTGCATTGCGGATTCATGAGCGCATATGCCCGCTGCGGATATGTTTGCGCCGAGAACCTCGTCGATCCACGGGCGGCGATTTTCAACGATACTCATCACGAACTCGTTCACCAGATGTGGATGTGAGCCGTGATGCCCTCCGCCGGCGCCCTTTTTCATCGATTCCTGCGGATTCAAGGGGTCGTATTCTTTCCCGACGGTAAATGGCTGTATTTCAACCGGAAGACACTGTTGATAATTGGGCAGCGTGATCTGTTCTACCCTCGTGATGCTTCCGCGCTTGCCGGGATTCGGCTGCAAATCAGTTACATATGGAGCAGCGTCGTCGGAAAAGCCCCATTCAAAGCTCTTCTTGCTACCGTATACGAAGAATCCCTCCTGGTAGGCCCTTGCCGTTTCAAAGAGGGAACGGGTGGCCTCCGCGCACAGGCCGTTTTCAAACTCGAACAGCGCGCTTTCTACAGGATAAGGATTGTCGTAGTGTCTGCTCAGTTCCTCATCCATGGTTCCGCTTCCAAAGCAAACCACTCTCTTGATGCGCGAGCCGGAGATGGCGATCATAGGGGCGATGGCGTGCGTGCTGTACCACATCGGCGGAAGGCCGAGCCAGTAATCGGGCCAATTGGACATATCCTGATAATGTGAGCCGCGCAAAAACTGGATTTTCCCAATCTCGCCCGCATCGAGCATCTGCTTTACATAGAAATACTGATATGTATAGAGCGTTGTCTCCATCATCATGAAATTCTTACCGGATCTGCGTTTGGCATCCGTAACGCGCTGTATGTCGCTGAGCGAGGTCGCCATCGGCACGGTACAGGCGCAGTGTTTTCCAGCGTCCAGAACGGCGACGCTCTGTTGCGCGTGTAGCGGTATGGGTGTAACTAGATGAACGGCATCGCAGTCACGGTCATTGAGTATGTCTTCAAAGCTGTCATAACAGCCATCCAGATGCGCGCTCTCTACAAACCTATCGCTCAGTTTGCGGTTCGTATCAAATACCTTCATGGTGCCGACATTGGGATGTTTCCGGTAAATGTCGGCAAAAGCGCCGCCAAAGCCCAGTCCCACCAGAGCAACGTTTATTTTTGTTTTCATCCGCATTCCTCGCCTCGAACAAGTCACTCAAGGATATTTGTCCGATTCCAAACTGAAATCATTATAAGCCACATAACCAAAACCGTGACTCCTGGAAAACAAGCATGATAACGTTTGTCATTCAGGGGGTATTTGGGAAAGGCCTGAGAAAACCAGACTCGGTGGCCAAGGAACGCAGCATACCTCCAATCGTTTCAGAATGAATTTATGCGTCGCTGTTTTGATCCTTTCCGAGTTCACGAAACCTTGAACTGGCCCATCATTCCGTTATCCTCATGCTCCAGAATGTGGCAATGGTACATGAAAATGCCTGGGTGAGTGAACCGAATACGAATGGCGATTTCTTCCCCCACGTTAACGAAAACCGTATCTTTATAGCCGCGTTCCTGCGGTGGTGGTATTTTTCCGTTTCTGGATATGACTTGAAACTGAGTGCCGTGAACATGGAATGGATGGCCGCTGGATTGCATCATGCCGCCGCTGTTTCTGATCACCCAAACCTCGCTCTCGTTGAGACGAACTTCTTCATCTATTCGATCCATATCAAATGCATTTCCGTTGATCGTCCCGCTTATGCCCATGCTTTGCAAGTCAAAGACTCTTGTTTTCGGATTGTCGCTCAACTGAATCGGCATCACCGTTGTCAAGGAGTCAGGAACTTCAGTCGCGTCTGTGTTTGTACCGGCCAGGTTGATTGCCATGATCGATTGGTTTCCTGACATGAGCGTAACAGTACTTAACACGTTTTTCGAAAAATCGACAACCACTTCGACTCGTTCACCGGGTGCCAGGAAAATAGATTTTCTTTCAAGAGGAGCTTCCAAAAATCCACCATCGGAGGCAATTTGCTGAAGGGAGCTCCCATCGCTCAAACTGAATGCAAAGTTTTTGGAATTGGAAGCATTGAGGATACGGAAACGAACATTGCCTTTGTTCACATTGAGATATGGGTTAACAGTTCCGTTGATCATGATCGTATCGCCAGACACCACCCCCATCATCGATGTGCGGTAGTCGAAGCTGCCATCACGCTTAAAGCTCCGGTCCTGGACGATCAACGGAATATCGTCGATTCCGTAATTTTTTGGCAGATTCAGCTTTTCAGAATTTTCATCATCAATATAGATCAGGCCTGCCAAACCATAATAAACCTGGTTCGCAGTTTCACCCATCAGATGCGGGTGAAACCATAATGTAGCTGCATCCTGGTCAACAGTGAAAGCTGGATCCCAGCTTTCTCCCGGCTGAATCCCCTGATGTGGACCACCGTCCTGTTCCCCATCGACCACCAGACCGTGCCAATGAAGAGTCGTCGAGAAGTCTAGATGATTATTTACTTGTATATGAACCTTCTCGCCCTTTCTGATACGAATGACCGGACCGAGATAGGATCCATTATATCCAAGTGTTTTTGTCTGTCGGTTGCCAAGAAAATTGGTCTCGCCAGATTGCACGTCCAGAACAAAATCCGCGGTATTGGGATCGGGGTTCAGGTCCGGCAATAGAGAAGGGATTTTCAGTTCGTTCCCTTCTTGGGTCTCATACTGGTTACGAGGCAAAGGCAGGCCGGCTACCAAAAAGTAGATCAATACACCCAGAACGAGGATGGACATGATCAGTGCAACTGCAAGTAAGGAGATTTTTTTGCGATTTGTGTTCACGGTGTCAGTTCCTGATTAATCTTGCATTGATTGCCACGATGATGGTGCTCATCGACATCAAAACTGCCCCAAGCGCAGGAGTGATCACAACCCCCTGGTTATACAGAATGCCTGCCGCCAGCGGCAAGGCGATCACATTGTATGCCGTTGCCCAGACCAGGTTTTGGACCATCTTTCGGTAGGTCGCACGAGATAGCCTGATCAGATTGACAACATCCTGAGGATTGCTCTTCACCAAAATGACATCAGCTGTTTCGATCGCGACATCCGTACCGGCGCCGATCGCTATACCGAGATCCGCCTTGGCCAGAGCCGGCGCATCATTTACGCCATCCCCTGTCATGGCAACTTTTTTGCCGAGCTTATGGATTTCATCCACTTTCAATGCCTTTTCATTTGGCAAAACCTCGGAATAGACATGCTCAATACCAAGTTGACTTGCCACATGGGCAGCCGATCTATGGTTATCACCCGTTACCATATACGATTCGATACCCATCGCGCGTAACGCGTCTATTGCCGGACGCGCATTGCCGCGAATGATGTCAGATAAAGCAATATACCCAAGCAAGGTTTGATCTGCCAGAATGTAAATGACGGTTTTCCCTTCAGCTGACAACTTTTCCAACATCGCTTCATCAATGTCGATATTCTGCGAACGCATGAAGCCAGGGCTGCCGACAAGAATACTCTGCCCGTCGATTTTTGCCTTAATCCCTTGTCCCGTCACATTTTGATAATCCGTGACTGTCTTGCGTGCGATGCCACGTTTATTACCTTCGTTGACAACACCTTGGGCAATTGGATGCTCGGAGTTTGACTCTATGGCGTAGGCTATTTCCATGAGTTCTTCTTCGGTCACTCCGTTTGCAATGACATCCGTCACACCGAATTGACCTTCTGTTAAGGTGCCTGTCTTGTCAAATATGACTATATTCGTCTTGCGGGCATTTTCAAAGGCGGCGCGATTACGAATCAGAAGGCCTTGTTTCGCGCCGATCCCGGTTGACATGGCAGTGACAAGTGGAATCGCCAGCCCCAGCGCATGCGGGCAAGAAATAATGACAACGGTGACAGCCCTTTCCATGGCAAAGCCAAG
Source organism: Clostridiaceae bacterium (assembly GCA_012522285.1). GTDB lineage: Bacteria > Bacillota > Clostridia > Saccharofermentanales > UBA5734 > JAAYKS01. The sequence goes on from JAAYKS010000006.1 coordinate 12,936, forward strand.
ATCACCGTTCACAATCATCCAGGCTATGAATGTGATGGTGCCGGCTGAAACGGCAATATAAAATAACCATTTGGCAGCAACATCAGCTAAACGTTGCGTTCTGGATTTTGACTGTTGAGCCTCGCGAACCAGCTTTATCACCTGGGAAATAAAGGTATCGTCTCCTGTCTTGCTGACCGCAAATTTTAAAACACCTTCGCCATTGATAGATCCGCCAATGATCTCATCGCCGGGTTTCTTGTCAACCGGGTTGGCTTCACCGGTAATCATTGCTTCATTGACGGCTGATCCGCCTTCAAAGACCTTACCGTCGATTGGAATTTTCTCGCCAGGTTTGACAAAAATCCGATCCCCTGCCTTAAGGTTGGATACCGGCATATCCATCGTCTCACCGTTCTCGTGGATCACATGCGCTTCTTCAGGCATGAGCTTAACCAATTCATCAAGTGCTCTTGAGGCACTGATGACAGAACGCATTTCAATCCAATGCCCCAACAGCATCACGACAATCAACGTCGCAAGCTCCCAGAAAAAATCGCTGCCCTCAAGAATGAAAGTCGTAAGTGAACTATAGACATATGCAACAACAATCGCCAACGCAATCAAGGTCATCATTGCCGGAGACTTATCTGCCAGTTCCTCTTTAGATCCTTTGATAAAAGGCCAGCCGCCGTAAACGAATAGGATGGTTGACAGGCCAAACAGCAAAAAAGAATCGCCTGTAAAACGCCAGTCGACGCCCAAAA
>JAAYKS010000462.1 GCA_012522285.1 Clostridiaceae bacterium
AACCCCCGGTCACGATATGGGCGGACTACAACCTCGCACCGGAAGATGTCGAGCAGATCCGGCAACAGCTCGAATCCAGCCAGGTGGGCGAAGCCTGCACGGTGATCACTCCCGATGAGGCGTTCGAGGATTTCAAAGCTTCCATGGGAGACCAGTCATCCGCACTCAAGGGTATCGATGCGAGCATACTCTCCTACCAATTCAACATTCGCCTGAACGACCCGACGCAGTGGGAAGACTTTTCTTCCCAGGCGAGAGGGATCCCGGGGGTGCGGAAAGTGGAGATCAGCCAAGTGGTCATGGACTTCCTCGGTGATGCACGCGCCTGGGTCAATGTTGGTACTCTGGCAGCGTTTGTCGTCCTGTGCGCGATCTCGCTCTTTATCATCTCCAACATGGTCCGCATTTCCGTGTACGCACGCGGAGAAGAAATCAGCATTATGAAATACGTCGGTGCGACCAACGCATATATTCGTTTCCCCTATATTCTGGAAGGCGCCCTTGTCGGCCTGGCAGGTGCGCTGGTCGCGTGGGCGATCGTCTACGCCGGCTATGTGAAGATCTACGAGCTCCTGATGTCAGGGACCGACCCGGACAGCTTTCTGGCCATGGTCCCGGTTTCCGGCATGGCGCTGCGCATCCTGTGGATCGATATTGCCATCGGTGTTCTGGTAGGGGCCGTCGGAAGTGCGCTTTCAGTCCGCAGCCACATCCGAGTCTAGTTTGGAGGGCAGACAGTCATGAGAAGAATGAAAACGCGATCCGGGTTTTTCAAACGGTATGTATTTCGTGCGGTTCCCGCGTTGCTGGCCTTCCTGCTGTGTGCTGCGATGCTGCCGCCCCCGCCGCCCGCCTATGCGGACTCGCAGGAGACTGCCGCAAAGATCCAACAGGCCATGGAGGAGCAGGCGATGGCGCAGGAGGCGATCGATGCGATCGCGGCCGAAGCCGCCCAACTGGCTGGAACAGTGGACACCTACTCCGGAAATCTCAGCTGGCTTAATTCGAAGAGCCGCGAGGAGCAGCAGCAATATGAACAACTGCTAGCCGAGCAGAACGCTGCGCTCCAGGAATTGGAACAGGCTTATCAGGACTACCTCGACTCCGAAGCCGAATTGGCAGAGCGGGAGATCCAATACAGGGATCGTTTGCAGGCCATGTTTGAGTTTCGCGAAAAATCCGCCCTCGAGGTGTTTCTCGAATCGGACAATCTACAGGGTTTCTTTTCCAACATGGAATTGATCCGTGCGATCGCGGACTATGACCAGCAGATGCTCACGGAACTCGAAGCTGCGCGGGACGATGCGGAATTGAAGCACGCAGACGCAGAAGCGAAACGGGTGGCCGCGGACGCGGTGGTGGTGGCCAAACAGGCGGCAATCGACGAGCTGCGCGGCCAGATAGAACGCAATACGGAAGAACTCGTTGCCGCGCAGGCCGTATTGGCCGCCCGTCAGGCGGAAGAAGACGAAATGCTTGCGGAATCCGAGCGGATCGGCACACTGATCCACGAGCTGCAGGTACAAAAAGAACAGGAAGAAGCCGAAGAAGAAGCCGCTCGCGAGGCAGCCCGTCGCGCTGCCGAGGAAGCCCGACTGGCCGCTGAAGAGGCAGCGCGTGCAAATCGTTCCGGCACGATGACCTGGCCGGTCCCGAGCAGCCGTTGGCTCACCTCCCCCTTCCAGCCGGATGGCCGGACCGATCTGCCGGGTCAGACCCGCCCTCATATGGGGGTTGACATCGGTGCCCCTTACGGCTCGCCGGTCGTGGCTGCGGCGGGGGGGACGGTCATGGTGGTATACAGCCCTTGGGAAGGACAGAACACCGGCGGATACGGGTACGGCAACTATGTCGTCGTCAACCACCACAACGGCGTCGCCACGCTATATGCACACCTCAAGAGCACAGCGGTCGTTCTGGATCAGTACGTTTCGCCCGGTGAAGTGATTGGCTATATAGGCAGCACCGGCAACTCAACCGGACCGCATCTCCACTTTGAAGTCCGTGTGGACGGGTATCCGGTGGAACCCCTCCAGCAGCAGTATATCGGGCAACCTTAGTCCAGCCCGACACATCAGCCAGGCTGCCCCGCCTATGGGGCTGAAAGGTCTATCACATGTCAGATCAGGTTCCCGGCACAACTGTCGCACCACTCACCTACGGCCCCCGCCCGCGATGCGGAGGCCGCATTGTCGCCGCCGTTGCCATTACGCTGGTGGTGTCCGTCTTGATGACCGTTGGCACACTCTGGGCCCTCGGTTTTCGTCCCTACCGGGAGACCGCGGCTCTCATGCTGGACAACACACCGGAGAATCTGGCCGCACTGAACAAACTCAAGTTCTACATGGACACGGTCAAAGACGGTTATCTGGAGGCCCACACGGATGCCGAACTGGTGGAAAAGCTCGCGGAAGGGCTGCCGGCGGCGCTTGGTAATCCTTATACATATTATATGGATCCGGAAACTTATGAGGAACATGTCGCCTCTATGAGCGGAGAGTACTCCGGGATCGGCGTGATTGTCCATTTCACCGACGACGGGGGTGTCGTGGTCAACGAAGTGCTCGAGGGGAGTCCGGCCGAGGGGGCCGACATCCTCGCGGGTGACCGGATCACCCGTGTAGACGGCATTGAAGTAGAGACGTTCGCCGACCGCGAGGCACTGGGGAATGCGGTGCGCGGTCCCATCGGAACCGTCGTCACGATTACGACCTATCGGCCCTCTGACGACAAGGAGCGCTCTTTTGAGGTCGTGCGGGCCTCTATCACCAACGCCTCGCTCAATTTCCGCATGCTGGAACCCGGCATCGGGTACATCAACGTCAAAGAGTTTTCCACCGGCGTTGCGGCGGAATTCATCGAAGCGATCGAAGCGCTGCAGGCGCAAGGGGCCGATCACTATGTATTGGATCTGCGCTTCAACCTCGGCGGCAGCGCCGACGAAGTGCTCCGGATGCTCGACTTTCTGCTCCCGGCCGGCCGGATCGCCGAAGTGCGTGGCCGCAGTGACGGAGAGGACACCCAGTACTCCTGGGATTCGGACGCGTTTATGGGGGTCCCGGGGGAGACCCGGTACGCCATCTTGGTGAACGAATACTCCGCCAGCGCTTCGGAACTGTTCTCCGGGTGTCTCCGGGAATACGAAAAAGCGGTACTGATCGGCGAGCAGACCTTTGGAAAAGGGACCGGGACGACCACCTATGTCTACGAAGACGGGTCGGCGGTCAACCTGGCGTTTTTCCAGTACTATTTCCCCGTATCCGGAGAGTGTATTGAAGGGGAAGGCCTCAAACCCGACATCGAGCTGCAGCTCCCGGAGGAATACCGGTATCTGGCGGTCAGCCAAATCCCGGACGGGCAGGACAACCAGCTGGCCGAAGCCCTCCGTGTCCTGCGGGACAAACAGGACTGACTGCGCATGGCGGCGCAAGGGAAAGGGTATGACGCACTGGCTCCGGTGTACGATCTGCTGCAGGAGGAAATCGATCCGGCGCGTTGGGCCGATTTTGTCGGGGAGGCAGTCCGCCTCCATTGCGGAATACGGCCGGGTACGGGAGACGGGGCGTCCGGCCGCCTGCTGGCCCTCGATCTGGGATGCGGGACGGGTTCGGTCGCGATAGAACTGGCCGCGAGGGGATTCGACGTCATCGGAGTCGACCGCTCCGCCGGGATGCTCGAGCAGGCCCGGATCAAAGCCTCGGACCGCGGGTTTACACATGGAGAGGGCGGTGTGACCCTCGTCTGCCAGGACATCGCGGCGTTCGAGCTGTACGGCACCGTCGACGTTGCGGTATGCCTGATGGATACGGTAAACCATTTGACTGGACCGGAGCAGGTACACAACCTGTTGCGTTTGTGTCATCATTACCTCAATCCCGGCGGTCTGTTATTGTTTGACGTCGCGACCCTGCACCACTTTGGGGTGACACGGGGGGATCAGGTATTCTACGATCTCGGACGGGATGTCGCGATGGTTTGGAAGAATTCCTGGAATCCGCGGAACAAAACCAGCCGGGCGGAGTTGGCGTTGTTCATGGAAGGCAGCGACGGTCGATACGATCGAGTCGACGCCGTCATCCGGGAGCGGGCCTATTCACTGGGGCAGATCCGACGCTGGCTCGCACAAGCGGGATGGCGGACGGTGGCGGAATATGGAGACATCGACTGCGGTCCGGTTGACCCTGACACCGAGCGTGTTTTTTTCGCGGCAGTCAAACCAACTGCCGCAGAGATAGAAAAGAGCGGAGAATGACAATGAAACATACCGGAGACCATATTGTCCGCGCAACGGCGCATGGCGGTCAGGTGCGGGCTTTTGCAGCCCGAACCACCGAAACCTGCCGCGAAATGGTGCGGCTGCACGGGCTGTCTCCGGTCGCAGCCGCCGCACTCGGCCGGCTGGCGACCGGGATCCAAATCATGTCGATGGATCTCAAAAACGACGACGACCGCATCTCCGCGGTTGTGAGGAGCGACGGTCCGATCCGCGGGATGACCGTCACTTGCGGCCCCGACGCGATGGTCCGGGGATATGCCTGGGAACCGGTGGTCGAGACGCTCCATCACCCCAACGGCAAGCTGAATGTCGGTGCCGCGGTTGGAAAAGGAACCTTGACGGTGATCCGCGACACCGGTCTTGGCGAGCCGCAAATCGGAAATGTCGAGTTGGTGTCCGGTGAGATCGGAGAGGATCTGGCGGCCTATTACGCCTATTCCGAGCAGACCCCGAGCGCGGTTGGACTGGGCGTCCGCATGGATGCACAAGGGATTCTGCACGCGGGCGGGTTTCTGGTCCAGATGATGCCGGAGGCAGATGAAGCCCTCGCGGACTGGATGCAGCAGCGCATCTCCGGATTCCCCGATGTTACATGGCATTTGGAAGAGGGGTTCGATCCGGCCCAGATACTGGATCTCCTGATGGGAGATCCGGATATCCAATATCTGGAGACCAAAGCGTGCGGATACCGGTGCGACTGCAGTCGCGATCGCATGGCGCGCAACCTGATTTCCCTCGGCAGGGAGGATCTGACGGAGCTTGCTGAAAATCCGGACGGGATCGAATTGTCCTGCCACTTTTGCGGACGCACCTACCATTTTGCGCGTACGGAACTTGTCGCAATTGCAGGACAGGGGCAGGAGGAAGAATGAAACATTCTGACTGGAGGGTGCAGAAAAGCACGAAGCGCGACCCGCAATCCCGCAGAAGCCGGCCGGATACGGCGCGGCTGGTGGTTGTGATTTTCATGACCGCAGCGGTCCTGCTGTCGGTGGGGTTGATTCTGTATCAGTCCGTATTTGCCAAGAGGCCATCTCCGACTGGTTCGGAGACGGGCGTGACCACGACCGCACCTACGACCGGCACCTCCTCCGCTTCTCAGACCACGCCTTCAACCCAGCCTCCGACTTCGTCTCCCACCACTTCGACGCAAGCGCCGACGCTCCCGCCGACGCGTCCAACCCACGCGGGGGACGCGGCGTATGCTTCCTATGACAACACCAGCGTGGGGTGGTGGTTCCGGCATCCGGTCGAACTCGGCAAAGACATCCCGTCCACCGTCCCCGACGACATAGCCGCGCTGCTCGACACCTATCACGCGATCTGGCGTCACGACACGGACGAGAAAGTCCTCTACCTGACCATGGACGAAGGGTACGAGTACAACCACAACACGACGCAAATCCTCGATGTAGCCGCCGCCAAAGGGATCCACATCAACTTTTTCATCACGGGGGACTACATCACCCGCGCTTCCGATGCCGGACCGGACGGCACCGAACTGGTGTTACGCATGCGGGCGGAAGGACACCTCGTTGGCAGCCACACCTGGGGCCATCCAAATCAAGCCGAACTGATCGATGCGGAAGGCGTCGACGCGATGGCCGCCGATATGCACCGGCTCGAAGACGCCTACCTCTCCCTCACCGGCGAGCAGATCGCACCTTTCCTGCGCCCTCCGCAAGGCGCTTATTCCGAACGGACGCTCAAGGTGTTGTCCGACCTTGGATACCGATCGGTGATGTGGAGTTTTGCCTACCGCGACTGGATCACCACCGAGCAGCCCGACCCGGCCGCGGCGTTGCAGCAGATCGTCGAGGAGCTCCATCCCGGCGCGGTATACCTGCTGCATGCGGTATCGGAAACCAATGTGTCCATCCTGTCCGACTTTATCGACGCCGCTCACGCCCGGGGCTATCGGTTCGCATTGCTGGACGAATTTCCCTGATCACGGGGCGTCTTTCGAAAAATCGTTATATTTTCCGAAATTTTGGCGGAAAAACCCTTGCACACGATTCCTAAATGGGATAGAATGCTTGACGCACGACTTTTTAATGTAGTGCGATGTGTCAGGAAACCGGAGATTGCCGTCTGCAGCAGCTGCGCTGTACGGCGGGTAACTTCGGTGGAGGAGCCGGCTTGATGCCGGCAAGCGGTCGGCCTCGAGCCGACAACGGTTTTCTCCGTACGCAGCGTGTGCCATACGGCATCGCGCCCAGTCCGGACCCCTATGGGACCACTGGGCATTCTGATGGCCGGTGATGATACGCCCGGTACAGTAGAAAGCTGAAAGCAGTAAACCAGGAGGTTTAGACATGGCTGTGAACCAGAAAATCAGGATCCGTCTCAAGGCATTCGACCATGAAGTGCTCGACCAGAGCGCGGAGCGGATCGTGGACACTGCGAAGCGTTCGGGTGCGGCTGTATCCGGCCCGATTCCGCTGCCCACGGAGAAGGAGATTATCACGATCCTGCGTTCTCCCCACAAGTACAAGGATTCACGTGAGCAGTTCGAGATCCGTACGCACAAGCGCCTGATCGACATTCTCGCTCCGAACCCCAAAACCGTGGAGTCCCTGATGAAGCTGGACATGCCTGCCGGCGTCAACATCGAGATCAAACTTTGACACGTCCCGTCCGCTGTCCCGGCCCAGCCGGGAATGAACGGCGGACGCGGTCATGTTCACCGCAAGACAAAAGACGGTGAACCAATAACCAAGGAGGATGTACAGAAACAATGGAAAAGTTCATGGTAGGCAAAAAAGCCGGCATGACCCAGATCTTTGACGCGAACGGCGCGGCGATCCCCGTCACCGTCATCGATTGTGGTCCGCTGGTGGTCGTACAGAAAAAGACCCAACCCACCGACGGTTACAACGCGGTCAAGGTCGGGTATTCCGAAGTTCCCGCCAAAAAGCTAAACAAGCCGGATGCCGGGCATTTCATCAAGGCCGGCGTCGAGCCGCACAAAGTGCTCAAAGAGTTCCGCACCGACAGTGAACCCTCGTTCGAGCTTGGACAGGAGATCCGCGTGTCCGACATGTTCGTAGTGGGCGACCAGGTCGACATCCACGGGGTGTCCAAAGGCAAAGGCTTCGCCGGCACGACCAAACGTTACAACCAGAAAACCGGCCCCAAGACCCACGGTTCCAAATACCACCGCGGTGTCGGTTCCATGGGCCCCAACACCTACCCCGGCCGCGTGTTCAAAGGCAAAAATATGCCTGGACACATGGGCGCGGAGCGAGTGACCATCCAGAACCTCGGTGTCGTGATGGTGGACGGTGAGCGCAACATCCTGGTTGTCAAAGGCGCCGTTCCGGGTCCCAAAGGCGGCGTCGTCGAGATCACGACGAGCGTTAAGGCCGCCCGCTGACAGCCGGCGCGAAGGAGGAAAGTAAAATGGCTAAAGTCGACGTATACAACATCGAGGGCGCCGTGACCGGGCAGATTGAGCTGTCCGACGATATTTTCGGCATCGAGCCCAATGAGCACTGCATGCATACCATGATCCTCAACCGTCTGGCCAATGCGCGCCAGGGCACCAGTTCCGCCAAGACGCGCAGCGAAGTGTCCGGCGGAGGCAAAAAGCCCTACCGCCAAAAGGGAACCGGCCGCGCCCGTCAGGGTTCGACCCGTTCCGCACAGCACGTCGGAGGCGGCATCATTTTTGGACCCAAACCGCGTTCTTACAGCTTTACGGTTCCGAAGAAAGTCCGCCGTCTCGCTATGAAGTCCGCATTTTCGACCAAGGTTGCCAATAGTGACCTCATTGTGCTGGACGACCTGTCGTTCGAGAAGATCAAAACCAAAGAGATGATCCGGGTTCTCGGCAATCTCAATGTAGACAAGACCGCATTGATCGTATTGGGCGGCAAGAACGCAAACGTGGAGCTTTCGGCTCGCAATCTTGGCGGCATCAAAACGGCCTTTGTCAACACCATCAACGTATACGACATCCTCAAGCACGACAAACTCGTCATCACCCGGGATGCCGTCGAGAAAGTCCAGGAGGTGTACGTGTAATGAAAGCGCCGCAGGATATTATCATCCGCCCGATCATCACCGAGCGCAGCAATGCGGAATCTGGTGCGGGCAAATACACCTTTCAGGTCGCCCGAGACGCGACCAAGCCCGAGATCCGCACGGCGACCGAAAAGCTGTTCGGCGTGAAAGTCCTCAAGGTCAACACCGTCCGCTATGACGGCAAAACCAAGCGGCAAGGCGCCACCTCCGGCAAGACCGCATCCTGGAAAAAAGCGATTGTGACGATCGACATGACCGCGGAATCCGCAACCTGGCTTGCCAAAGGCGGGAAGAGCACCCAGTCTCAGCGCAAGTACAAGACGTCCATTGAAGAGTTCGGCTTTGGCCAGTGACGCACGGACGAGCGCTAAAGAAGGAGTAAAGAGATATGCCAGTAAAAACCTTTAATCCGACCTCCCCGTCCCGGCGTCAGATGACCGTTTCGGATTTCTCGCAGCTGACGGACAAGAAGCCCGAAAAGAGGCTGCTGTCCAAACGCTCCCGCACAGGCGGACGAAATTCTTACGGCCGCATCACGGTGCGTCACATCGGCGGCGGTGCCCGCCGCAAGATCCGCCTGATCGACTGGAAACGGGACAAAGACGGGATTCCCGCGCGTGTCGCATCCCTGGAGTATGACCCCAACCGCAGCGCGCACATCGCCCTGCTGGTGTACGCGGACGGCGAAAAACGATACATTGTCGCACCCGACGGGCTTGCGGTCGGTGCCTCTGTCGTGAGCGGTGCGGGATCCGACATCGTCGTCGGCAACGCAATGCCGATCGACGCCATTCCCGTCGGTACGGTAATTCACAACATCGAGCTTAAACCCGGAAAGGGCGCCCAAATCGTTCGTTCCGCCGGGACAAGCGCGCAGTTGATGGCCAAGGAAAACGGATACGCACAGCTTCGACTCCCTTCGGGTGAAGTTCGCATGGTGATGCTCCGCTGCAAGGCGACCATCGGCAGCGGCGGCAACAACGAGCATGAAAACATCAACATCGGCAAAGCGGGACGCAACCGTCACCTCGGCAGCCGCCCCACCGTACGCGGTGTCGTCATGAACCCTGTCGACCACCCGCAAGGCGGCGGGGATGGCATATCCCCCATCTGCTAACCAGGTCCCGTCACCCCCTGGGGCGTTCCGACACTGGGCAAGAAGACGAGAAACAAGAAGAAACCGTCGAACAAGTTCATCGTCAAGCGGCGCGGCGCGAAATAAGGGAGGCTTCCCAATATGAGCAGATCAACCAAAAAGGGCTTTTTCGTGGAAGAATCCCTGATGAAAAGAATCCAGAGCATGAACGAAGTCAACGACCGCAGAGTCATCAAAACCTGGTCTCGCGCGTCGACGATTTTCCCCGAGATGGTCGGCCACACCATCGCGGTACACGACGGCAAGAAGCATGTCCCGGTCTATGTCACCGAAGAGATGGTCGGGCACAAGCTTGGCGAGTTTGCTCCCACCCGGATGTTCCGTGGCCATGCCGGGTCCGAGAAGTCGTCCGGATCCAGATGACGGTCTCATTGCGAAGGGAGGTATAACGCAAGTGGAAAAAAAGGTCATGAGCAAAGAATTTCTCCTGGAAAACCGCGATGAGATCCTCGCGCGATACTCTGGTGAGAAAAAGAAAAACAAAAAACTTCCCGTCCTTACCAAAAAGGAACGGAAAGTGCTGGGCATCGGCCGCGACCGCGGCGAAGCGACCGCCAAATATGTGCGCATCGCTCCGCGTAAAGTCTCCGTCGTGACGAAAATGATCCGTGGCAAAGGACTTGACGAGGCATACGCCATTCTTACATACACCCCCAAGATGGCTTCTCCCGTCCTGATCAAGCTGCTGAAGTCAGCGGAATCCAATGCCGTGAACAACAATGAAATGGCACGTGACAACCTGTACGTCGCGGAGTGCTACGCCAACCAGGGATCGATCATCAAAAGGATCATCCCCAGGGCACGTGGCGGCGCTGCGTCCATCCACAAGAAGACGAGCCATATCACGGTCGTTCTCAAGGAAAGGAACTGAGGAGGTAGCCAATGGGCCTGAAGGTAAATCCCCATGGATTCAGGGTCGGCGTCATCAAAGACTGGGACACAAGATGGTATGCGGACAAGAAAAATTTCAGCCGCTATCTTGTCGAAGACAACAAGATCCGCACGTTCCTGAAAAAAGAGTGCTTCAACGCCGGTGTTTCACGCATCGAGATCGAACGCAAAGGTGATGAGAAAACGACGGTGACCATCCACACGGCGAAGCCGGGCATCATCATCGGGCGCCAGGGATCGGGCATTGAAGCCTTGAAGAAAAAGTTGAAGCAGATGTTTGGCCGCGAGCTCTTCATCAACGTGATGGAGATCAAGCAGCCGGACTGCGAAGCCCAGCTGGTGGCTGAGAACATCGCGGACCAGCTCCAGCGCCGCATTTCTTTCCGCCGTGCGATGAAACAGACCATGAGCCGCTCGATGAAAATGGGTGCCAAGGGTATTAAAACCATGGTGGCCGGGCGTCTCGGCGGAGCCGAAATCGCACGTGTCGAGCATTATCATGAAGGCCGGATTCCTCTGCATACCCTGCGTGCGGACATCGACTACGGGTTTGCGGAAGCGGTCACGACCTACGGACGCATCGGCGTCAAAGTCTGGATCTACAAGGGTGAGGTGTTCCCTGTACCCCGCAAACCCCAGACAGCGGAAGGAGGGGACGAATAAATGCTGCTTCCAAAACGAGTCAAGTACCGCAAACAACATCGCGGTCGCATGAAAGGCAAAGCAACCCGCGGCAATTTTGTCGCATACGGCGACTTCGGATTGATCTCCACCGAGCCAGTCTGGATCACCAGCAACCAGATCGAGGCAGCACGTGTCGCGATCAACCGTTTCATCCGCCGCGGTGGCCAGGTCTGGATCAAGATCTTCCCCGACAAGCCCGTTTCCTCCAAGCCGGCGGAAACACGCATGGGCTCCGGCAAAGGATCTCCGGACCATTGGGTCGCGGTCGTCAAACCGGGTCGCGTGTTGTTTGAAATCGCGGGAGTGTCCGAAGCGGACGCGCGGGAAGCGCTTCGCCTGGCGGGTCACAAGCTCCCCTGCAACACCAAGATCATCGCAAAGGAACAGGAGGTGACCGCCGATGAAGCCAATTGAAGTCCGCGGCAAATCCGACAGTGAACTGAATGAAGAGCTGGAAGCCCTCAAACAGGAACTGTTCCGCCTTCGCTTCCAGCATGCCGTCAACCAGCTCGAGAACCCCCTTCAGCTCAAGCAGGTCCGCAGCGACATCGCCAGAGTCAAAACCATTCTCCGCGAGCGCGAGCTCAAGGCTGTCAAGGAATAACGGGAGGACACACGATGAGCGAAAGAAATCTTCGCAAGACACGCGTTGGCGTCGTGCGCAGCGACAAGATGGACAAAACCGTGGTAGTGGATATCGTAGAACATGTTCGCCACCCGCTTTACAAGAAAACCGTTAAGAGGACTTACTCCCTCAAGGCGCACGATGAAAAAAACGAGTGCGGCATCGGTGACAAGATCCGCATTATGGAAACCCGTCCGCTGAGCAAGGACAAGCGCTGGCGCCTGGTGGAAATCGTCGAAAAGGCGAAATAACCACAGGTCCCAGGGACTGTGAAGGAGGAACAAGAGCGCATGATTCAAGTACAAACCGTCCTTCGGTCGGCAGACAATACCGGCGCCAAGGAGCTTATGTGTATCAAAGTGCTGGGAGGGTCCTGGCGGAAATACGGCAACATCGGCGACGTCATCGTCTGTTCGGTTCGGGAGGCCTCTCCGGGCGGCGTTGTCAAAAAGGGTGAAGTCGTCAAGGCCGTGATCGTCCGATCCAAAAAAGGACTCCGTCGTGCTGACGGTTCATACATCCGTTTCGACGAGAATGCGGCCGTCCTGATCCGGGACGACAAGAATCCCCGCGGAACCCGTATCTTTGGACCCATCGCCAGGGAACTGAGAGACAAGGACTATATGAAGATCCTGTCTCTCGCCCCTGAGGTTCTGTGAGGAGGGAAGAGAAGATGGCAAAAGTGCACGTCAAAAAGAATGACAACGTCTTTATCCTCACAGGAAAAGACGCCGGCAAGACCGGAAAAGTCCTGGATGTGTTCCCGGACAAGAACCGCGTGGTGGTCGAGGGGGTCAACATGATCTCGCGCCACACCAAACCGAAAAACCGGTACCAGCAAGGCGGGATCATCCATCGTGAAGCCCCCCTCCACGGCTCGAACGTGATGCTGGTCTGCCCCAAGTGCGACCGTCCGACCCGCATCGGCCGCGCCATCCAGGATAACGGCGACAAAGCGCGGGTGTGCAAAAAGTGCGGCGCCGTGATCGACGTCGTCACCACCGCCAAAAAGACAACGGGCAAGTGACACAGGGAGGCAGCAGAATGACAAGGCTTAAAGACAGGTACAAGAGCGAGATCGTACCGGCTCTTCAGGAGAAGTTCCGCTACAAGTCTCCCATGCAGGTTCCCCAGCTCGAGAAGATCGTTCTCAACATGGGTCTGGGTGACGTGAAGGATGTTCCCAAGTCGCTGGAAAGCGCTGTGAACGACATGGGAGTCATTGCGGGACAAAAGGCAGTCATCACCAAAGCGAAGAAGTCGGTTTCGGCCTTCAAACTCCGCGAAGGGATGAATGTCGGTTGCATGGTCACCCTTCGAGGCGACCGGATGTACGAATTCATCGACAAACTCATATCAATCGCCCTCCCGCGCGTCCGCGACTTCCGCGGGATCAATCCGAACTCTTTTGACGGTCGCGGGAATTATGCGATGGGCGTGCGCGAACAGTTGATCTTTCCGGAGATCGACTACGACAAGATCGACAAGATCCGCGGCATGGACATTGTGATCGTGACCACCGCAGAAACCGACGAAGAGGCCAGAGAGCTTCTCACGCTGTTCGGAATGCCTTTCAGCAAATAATCGGGAGGAACATCACACATGGCCAAAAAGTCACTCATCCTGAAACAGCAGAAAACGCCGAAATTCAGCACCCGAGGTTACACCCGCTGTAAAATTTGCGGAAGACCCCATTCCGTGCTTCGCAAATATGGCGTTTGCCGCCTATGCTTCCGGGAACTTGCCTACAAAGGGCAGATCCCCGGCGTCCGCAAGGCCAGCTGGTAACGTGGAGAACGGGTAAGGAGGAACTATCAATGCAGATCACCGATTCCATCGCGGATATGCTCACCAGGATCCGCAACGGGGCAACCGCAAGGCACGCCACCGTCGACGTCCCCGCCTCCAACCTCAAGAAAACCATCGCAGGCATCCTTCTCCAGGAAGGATATATCCAGCGCGTGGAATTCATCGAGGACAACAAGCAGGGCGTCATCCGCATCACGCTCAAATATGCAGGCAAAAAGCCCGTCATATCGGGGCTCAAACGCATTTCCAAACCCGGTCTGCGCGTCTACTCGGATTCCGAGAACCTGCCGCGCGTTCTTGGTGGACTTGGTATTGCGATCGTCTCCACGTCGAGCGGCATCATGACCGATCGCGCGGCGCGACAGAAAGGCATCGGCGGGGAAGTCCTCGCATATGTCTGGTAAATTTGCACTCTGAAAGGGGAAGCCGCGATGAAAACCTCATGCGGCGTCTCGCAATCTCAAGAGCAGGAGGACCCTAACACATGTCTAGAATAGGCAGAATGCCGATCGACATCCCGGCCGGGGTGAAAATCGAAATGGACAACGGGACGATCCAGGTGTCGGCCGGCGCCAAAGTCCTGTCGATGATTGTCCATCCCGACATGAAGGTCGAAGTCCAGGACAATCAGATCGTAGTCACACGGCCTTCGGACTCCAAGAATCACAGAGCCCTGCACGGTTTGACCCGTTCGCTGGTTTCCAACATGGTGACCGGTGTGTCCCAAGGCTTTGAAAAAGCACTGGACATCAACGGAGTCGGTTGCAGAGCGCAGAAACAAGGCAACAAACTCGTCCTTAATCTCGGATATTCGCATCCGATCGAGATGGAAGATCCCGAGGGAATCAACATCGAGGTTCCAGCGCCAAACCGCATCATCGTCAAAGGCGCTGACAAACAGCTCGTTGGTGAAATTGCGGCCAAAATCCGCGCCTTCCGTCTGCCGGACCCCTACAAGGGCAAGGGAATCAAGTACAGCTACGAGGTTCTCAAGCTCAAGCCAGGCAAAACCGGTTCCAAGTAACCGCGTTTTGAGAAAGGATGAGATCGTATGATAAAGAAAATTGATCGCAGAGCCATCCGCAACCGGAAGCATCTGCGTGTTCGCAAAAAAATCAGCGGTACTGCGGCACGTCCTCGTCTGTGCGTTTACCGCAGCCTCTCGAACATCTATGCCCAGATTGTCGACGATGAGACCGCGACCACCCTGGCTGCCGCCTCTACGCTGGACAAGGACATCCGCGAGCAAGGGTACGGCGGCAACGCCAAAGCGGCCGCACTGGTCGGGAAGCTTCTGGCGGAGCGGGCTCTGGAAAAGCAAATCGAATCCGTGGTTTTCGACCGCGGTGGGTACATCTATCACGGTAGGATCAAAAGTCTGGCCGAAGCGGCGCGGGAAGCCGGCCTGAAGTTCTGACGTTGGAGGTAATAGAATGCGCGTTGATGTCAATACTCTGGACCTGAAAGAAAAAGTCATCCATATCGGGCGCGTTGCCAAGACCGTCAAGGGCGGCCGCAACTTCCGCTTTGCCGCGCTGGTGATCGTCGGTGACGAGAACGGCCATGTCGGCAAGGGATTGGGCAAAGCAGCCGAAATCCCCGAGGCGATCCGCAAGGGGATCGAGGATGCCAAAAAGAACCTGATCGAAATCCCTTTGAACAATACGACGATTCCGCACGAGATCATCGGCAACTACGGCGCGGGAAAAGTCCTGCTCAAACCGGCCAGCGCCGGTACCGGCGTCATCGCCGGCGGCCCGGTCCGCACGGTGTGCGAACTGGCCGGCATCAAGGACATCCGCACGAAGTCCCTGGGCACCAACAACCCCAACAACATGGTCAATGCGACCATGGAAGGGCTGTCCATGCTCAAGTCCCCGGAGGTGGTCGCCCGTTTGCGCGGCAAGACCGTCGAGGAGATTCTCGGATAAGAGGAGGTTCCCCATGGCGAAACTGAACGTCACGCTCATCAAGAGCACAAACAGCGCGAAAAAGCCGCATGTAGCGACCGTCCGCGCCCTCGGACTGACCAAGATCGGACAGACCGTACAGCATCAGGACAATCCCGCCATCCGCGGCATGCTGCACAAGGTCGCCCATCTGATCCGCTTCGAGGAAGTATAGGAGGAGAACACCATGAAGCTGAATGAAGTCAAGCCTTCGGCAGGCTCCCGTCAAGGGGCGTACCGCAAAGGGCGCGGGGTCGGAACCGGCAACGGGAAAACCGCCGGTCGTGGCCACAAAGGACAGAATTCCCGCTCCGGCGGTGGCGTGCGACCCGGTTTCGAAGGCGGCCAGATGCCGATCTTCCGCCGTCTCCCCAAACGCGGATTCAACAACAAACGCTTTGCGTTGCAGTATATCGAAATCAACGTCTCCGATCTTGAGACGTTTGATGACGGAACCACTGTGGATGCCGCCACACTCAAAGCGTCCCGTATCATCACGCTGCCCAAGAACAACGACGGCATCAAAATTCTGGGCAACGGAGAACTGACAAAAAAGCTTACGGTCAAGGCGGACGCCTTCACGACCTCCGCGAAAGAAAAGATCGAAAAGGCTGGAGGAACGGCTGAGGAGGTATAACCAGTATGCCCGGTATGCTTGATACGGTTGTCAATGCCTGGAAGTCTGTAGACATCCGAAAGAAAATCGTGTTCACACTGGCGATGCTGGTCGTGTACTGTGTCGGCAAGGTGGTTCCGGTTCCCGGAATCGACCAGGCGCAGTTTACGGAGCTTCTCAAGCAGTTCGGCCAGCTTGGCCAACTGATGGACATCATCTCCGGCGGAGCCTTGAATCAGGTTTCGCTCTTCGCCATGGGCATCACGCCCTACATCAACTCCTCCATCATCATGCAGTTGCTGACGGTCGCCATTCCGGCTCTGGAGCGGCTGCAGAAAGAGGGAGAAGAGGGGCGCAAAAAGATCACGCGCATCACCCGCTACCTGACCATCGGTTTGGCCTTGTTCCAGGCGAGCGCATTCTTGTTTGCGACCCGGACTGCGATGTCCAGTACGCTCCCTCCGTTCCTGTCTGCGGTTCTGATCGTGGTTTCCTTTACTGCCGGTACCGCGTTCATCATGTGGATCGGTGAAAAAATCGACCAGTTCGGCATTGGAAACGGGATCTCGCTCCTGATTTTCGCGGGTATCGTTTCGCGCGGTCCCCAAATGATCAGCGGGCTTGTCATCGCGGTCAAGGATTGGAGCTACAACATCAGCGTCTTTGCCGCCATCCCGCTCGCTCTTCTGGTCATCGCGTTTGCGGTCGGCATCGTCGCGCTTGTGGTTTATGTTTCCACAGCAGAGCGCCGCATCCCGATCCAGTACGCCAAACGTGTGGTCGGCCGTAAACAATATGGCGGACAGAATACGTACCTGCCGATCAAGGTCAACAGCGCGGGTGTCCTGCCGGTGATTTTCGCGATGTCGCTTTTGTCGATGCCTTCGACCATCGTTTCGTTCTTCTTTGCCAAGAGCAACGGACCGATCGCGATGTTCTTCAAGGATTTTGCGAACCAGCCGGTATACTACCTGGTGTACGCACTGCTGATTCTCGGGTTTACATTCTTCTATTCGATGATTCAGTTCAATCCGGTTGAGATCGCGAACAATCTGCAGAAGAACGGCGGATTCATCCCCGGCATCCGTCCCGGACGCCCTTCGTCGGACTTTATTTTGCGCACCTCGCGGCGGCTCAACTGGTTCGATGCGATCTTCCTGATGGTGATCGTGCTGACCCCGGTCGTCCTTGGCGCCGTCACAAAGTCCTCTTCGTCGCTCTGGTTTGGCGGTACCGCCATCCTGATCGTCGTCGGTGTGTCGCTTGATTTGGTCAAGCAAATGGAATCCCAGATGCTGATGCGTCACTACAAAGGATTCCTGGATTGAGTTCCCTGCCGTACCGGGAGGGGCATCCGGCCTGTGAGCCGGATGCCCTCCCTTTCGGCTTATTTTGGAGGAATGGAATGAGAACGATCATGCTGGGAGCCCCCGGGTCCGGGAAAGGGACCGTCGCCACGAAACTGGCGGTGGTCTACGATATCCCGCACATTTCGACAGGGGACCTTTTCCGGCATCATATCAAAGAGCACACCTCGTTGGGCAAACAGGCGGAAACCTACATCAGCGCCGGCAAACTGGTTCCCGACGAAGTCACAATCGGCATGGTTGCTGAACGGCTTCAGGAATCCGATTGTGCGGACGGATTCATTCTGGACGGGTTTCCGCGTACGATCAACCAAGCCGACTCATTGGATGTGCTGCTTGCGAAAGACGGTCGCGCAATCGATCTTGTCATCAATCTGATGGTCAGCGATGAAACCATTCTTTCCCGCATTTCCGGTCGTCGTGTGTGTGCGTCCTGCGGCCAGATCTACAATATGAAAACCCAGCCGTCACGTGAGGACGGGATCTGCGACTTGTGCGGCGGCAGCTTGACACAGCGCGCTGACGACGCACCGCAAACCGTATTGAAAAGACTGGAAACCTATCGGGTGCAGACCGAACCGCTGATCGAACACTACACCGAAAAAGAGCTGCTGCTCGAAATAGACAACGAACATTCGAGTGCGATTACGGTGCAAACCATCGTCGCGTTTCTTGCGGGGTTGCACTGATGCTGATGCTCAAGACACCGGAAGAAATCAAGAAGATGGAAAAGGCCGGACGCGTGGTCGCCCGGGTGCTGGAAGAAATCGGCCGCGCCATACG
>JAAYKS010000463.1 GCA_012522285.1 Clostridiaceae bacterium
CCAAAGAAACGCTTCATGAAATTTCCTCCGTCCGACTAGTGGAGTGGCATCCGGATCAACTTGATTTTAGCAGAGCCAAAGCCACCTGACATAACTGCATCGCTATGTGCCGGAAGATACCGGAGCACACAGGTTCCCCTTTGGCACAGGATTGGGTACGATGGGGACAGTGGCAGACCGACCGGGAGGAAAACACCGCTTATGGAGATCGAAACACCAGAACCCGGCACGAAACCCTTCTACCAGGAAGAAACGCTGGGAGACGCGCTGCTGCCTGTCAAAATGCTGCGTGGCGGAATCATCGCGGGGCGTCTGGTGGCGCCGCATTGGCATACCTTTATGGAGATCCTCTATTTTCTGGAAGGCGGTGTGGAACTCACCCTCAACGCCACCCGATACCAGATCACCGCGGGGGATGCGGTGCTGCTCAACGGCATGGACATCCATGCCATGAAGGGAGAGGCTTCGTTTCTGGTGCTGGAGATCGCTCCCGGATTGACAGACGACATCCGGATGCCGCTCCGGGAGCTGTTTCCGTCGGACGACGCCTGCAAGGTGGTTCGTGCGCGGGAGAACGACTGAACCGGAATGCAATCTACGCTCGCGGAGCAGATGCCGGCAATCGCGGACGCATTTGACACCCGCACACCCGGGTACGAACTGGACATCCGTGGCAGGATTTATCTCATCGCGGCTGCGTTGGTCCGGTATGCTGCTGAGCCGGCCGGTCCCGTTGCCGGAGAGCGTCCGGCCCGCCAGCATTCGGAGGGGCGCAGCGTATCAGACGGCGAAATCAGGCGGCGGGACATCGCCCGGCTGGAGGATCTGCTGGCTTATCTGCGGGAACATCTGCGGGAGCCGCTGACCAGCCGGGAAGCCGCCCGGCTCCTCAATTATGATGAAAGCTATTTCTGCCGGTTCTTCAAGCGGATGATGGGGATGCCGTTCCAGCGGTATCTCACGCTGTTCCGGTGCGCCCGCGCGGAAGAACTCCTCCGGGGGACCTCCCTGCCGGTGGCCGAGATCGCCCGCCACACCGGGTTTTCCTCCGGAAGCCATCTGACCGCCAGTTACCGGCGCTGCATGGGTGTCACCCCCGCCGCAGAGCGGGAGGGTCGCACATAAAGGTTTGATCCGAATCGCCGACAGCTATCGCGCGCGGCGACCGGAGTCAGCCCTCCAGTGCCCGGCGAACCCGGCGTCCGGCCTCCGCGGCGGCCCCGGTGTCCAGATCGGGATTTACCATCACATACAAGGTGCGCCGGAGCGCATCGAGTGTGGCAGGACACATGTCAACGGTATAGGGAACAGGCGTCTCCCGGAACGGGTTTCGCAGAGGATGCGCGGCACCCCGCTGCTCCAGCACCGCCTCCCAGTTGATGTATACATGACGCTCTGAATAAAACGGGCATTCCAGACCCAGCGGGAACTTGTCCGCCCTGAGCCGGTCGAGGACCGAAACGACCCTGTCGGGGGTATCCAGCAGGATGCCGAGCTTGATGCCGCAGTCTCCGTCGGCATCGTGCATCGGGCTGAGCCGCCAGTCTGGGCCCTCCCCGATCTCGCAGCCGATCCCGTGCTTGACGGCGCGCAGGTCGTCCAGAATGCCGTCGAGCCGCTCCAGCTGCACGTTGAGGATGGCGGACAGCACCTCGGAAATCCGCAGGGAAACGCCCGCAAACAGCGGGACGGGCGCTTCCTGTCCGGGTGAAAAGAAACACAGCCCGCTGTCGTGGTAGATGCGGGCGCGTTCATACAGGACGGGGTCCCGGGTCAGGACGGCTCCGCCTTCTCCGCACGAGATGATCTTATAGAAGTTAAACGAAAAGGCCCCCATCTCCCCGAGGGTGCCCAGCCGCCGGCCCCGGTAGGCTCCGCCGACTGACTGGCAGGCGTCCTCCAGCACGGATATGCGGTGTTCTGCTGCGACTGTGAGGATCCGATCCATGTCGCAGGGGTGGCCGTTGATGTGCACCGGGATGACCGCGCGGCTCTTGGGAGTGATCTTGCGTAGCAGATCGGACGCGTCCATCGTCAGGGTTTCGTCCACTTCGACCAGGATCGGGACCGCCCCGACCGCGAGCGGTGCGATTGCGGTGGAGATATAGGTGTAGGCCGGCACGAGAACCTCGTCGCCCGGCCCGATCCCCAGCGCGGTGAGTCCGGCGATGAGTGCACCGG
>JAAYKS010000464.1 GCA_012522285.1 Clostridiaceae bacterium
CACCCCCCGACAGAAAGAAAGTCCCGGTACGGACAACCCGTGCGCGGGGCTTTCGCATTTCCTTTTACAGAGGGGACATGAAAGGAGGCTGGCCGATGAACGGCCAACCTCCTACTCGATTCTACGGTTACCGGTCCGATCGATCGGACGGCAGGTGCCGGATCAGGTGGCGAAACGGGTGTTCGCGGCTTTCCAGCGGAGCAGTTTCACAGGAACCCAGATCGAGAAGATTCCCACTGTGACTACCGTTAACAGCCAGTAGATGATGATCTTTTTCATCAATTCGCCGACCCGCCCGACAAATACCAGGCGATGGTCGTTGACGATCGTGTGGTGGCTCATCCAGCGCAACAGGACCGTGTACATCCAGGACATCAGGAGCAACATCACAATCAGCGCGAGAACTCCGACGGCGATCAACAGGATGGTCGTGCCGGTGTTGAGTTCGGCGAAATCGAAGTTGACCTCGTACTTGTCGCCCGTCTTTGTCACCATGCCTCCCGCGAACAGCACGATCAGGACGACCGGCATGGCCATGACCAGTGAGTTCAGGAATCCGAACAACAGCATGTAGAGGAAATATTGTCCGGTGGTTCCGTCAAAGAACGAGAGACCGGGCATGTCGGGTGCAGTGGGCGCGCGCAGAATCCGGCAGGTGTCCGGCGGCCCCTTGGGCGCGGTCGGCATGACCGGCGGCGGTGGGGGCGGCGGCGGAGCCGGTTGCTGATACATCGGCGGTGGGGCATACATCGGCTGCACGGGGGGCTGTTGGGCCACCGGCGGCGGCATCGGAGCCGGTTCGGACGGAGGCGGGGTGTAGTTGGACGCTTCCGATGATACGCACGGCGGAGGTGCGGACAACTCTTGCTCATCCATGGCAGTGGTGTCTTCCGGAGTCACAACGGTCTCCAGCGACGGGGCAGACGTGGCTTCACCCTCGACGCGGGAACCGCAATTGATGCAGAAAACGTTGCCTTCTTCGTTTTCGGTTCCGCAATTTTTGCAGATCATGGCAGATTCCTCCTCTTGAACATCACGACGGAAAGGACTGCTATCTGGCTTGTCTATCGCCATTCTATCATAAGGAACCGATATAATGGCAGTACACACAGGCAAGTGGAGGGGACGGAGGACAGAACGTGCGGACAACCGACACCGGACGCCGGTGGTTCCGGCTGGACAATGCAGCCAAGATCTATCCTGTCATCATGAATAGTCGACATCCGACGGTGTTCCGAGTGGGTGCCATCATGCGCGAACCGGTCGATCCGGTTCTGCTGCAGCGTGCGGCGGAACAGGCTATAGAGCGTTTTCCGGCATTCAAAGTCCGCTTGCGGGCGGGTGTGTTTTGGTACTACCTGGAGGAGAACCGGGCGCGATTTTCGGTCGAACCCGAGACCCCTTACCCCTGCCGGCGGTTCACGCGCAAGGGGAACAACCGGTATCGTCTGCGGGTGTTGTACCACAACCGCAGGATTGCGGTCGAAGTGTTTCATTCGCTCGCCGACGGTTCGGGCGGGATGATTTTCATGAAGACGATGGTAGCGCAGTATCTGCGCCTGCAGGGCGAAACGGTCGGATTTTCCGACACGGTGTTCGACGTCGACGCCGAACCCGCTCCGGAAGAAATCGAGGATGCCTACGCCCGCCACGCCAACTTCCGGGTGATCCGGCGTCCTTCCGAATCGCTTGCCTACCATCTGGACGG
>JAAYKS010000465.1 GCA_012522285.1 Clostridiaceae bacterium
CACGGTCCATCCGCAGGCGAGGCCAGACTGCCATTTCAATCTGCTTGCGGTCCCGGACAAAACGCAGTCCGTCTTCAAATCCCTGAATCCCGCGCGACTTTCCGTACGGGCTGTTTTCGATATATGCGGCCATCAACTGGGCCCAATCCGGCCGACCGGAACCGGGCGGACTGACGCGCGACCGGGCGACCCGGCGGATGGTCTCTGCCGGATCCGGCTGGTCCAGATACAGCAATAGCGGACACAGTGGCATGACCGGTTCGGCCAACGCGTCCAGATAGGCCAGGAGCTCCTCTTCTCCCAGGTCGTGGAAGAGCAGGAGTTCGTTGACGTGGTTTTGGAGATAGGAACATTCAAATAAGACGATCCGGTCCGGGTCTGCCTGCGCCCGGTCCGCGAAACGGGTCCAACGTTTGCGGTGCAGGTCGGCGAAGGCTTCCAGGGAGAGCTTGCCTCCGTATACTTCGCGCGCGGCAAAGAAGGCAATGAGATCCGGTCCCATCGCTTCATATCCGAGTTGTGTGTACGGGACGACCCAGTGGCCGTCTTCCGGGCTGGCCAGCGTCGCCAACCGGTCGGCCAGATGCGGGTGCTCATCGAGAACGCGCACATACTCGTCCGCGGTCAACAGCGCCTGCCAGGCCATATCGGCCGGATGCGCGTCTCCCTCCCGATAGAGGACCGCCTGTTCCCCCCGGTCCTGCAGCCACCGTTCCAACCGTTCAGCCAATGTGGTCTTTCCCGATCCGGGAATGCCTTCGATCAGGATCAGTCGATGTTGTAAAGCCATCTTGCTGTTCTACTCCAAATCGTCCAGATTGATCCAGTGTATCACAACCCCAAACATGCCTTCCCCGTCCTCTGGCGAGGTCTGGAACAGCAGTTTGTCCCCGGCAAATCCGCGCACAAACGCGCCCGCCGGGAGAAGATCCATCTCGACGATCACCTGTCGCTCGATGTCGTACAGCAGTGGGCACCGTCCGGTGGTGGTGCGCCCCAGCACGACGTACCTGCCGTCCGTTTTGGGCCGGTCGTACGAGGCGGTGCCGACCGCTGTCAACCCGGGATCGGTCTCGGTGACGACCGGGGTCGCGATCCCGTTCCGGATCACATGGAGTCCGAACCCCTGCCGGCTGTTCGCGCCGGACACGTCGGCGTATTCGACGGACAGTGCGGGCGTGGACCCGGGATCCGAGAGTACCACCGTTCCGTCCGCGACCACAGCCATCCGCAACTTGGCGAGCAGCAGCGCCGGGAGATCCGCGATCGGGCCGTTCCCGTTCACCGGAACGGCCGGGCTGGAGGCTGTGAATCCTTCCAGCCGGAACCAGGCAGGCTCTCCGCGGTACAGAAACGGATGCCCGGCGTGGTCTTCGATTTTTAAGAGGGTACGGGTGGCTATGTCGTACCGGTACAGGCTGGTATCGTCCACTCCGGTGGTTTCAGAAATCGCCGGACAGTGGTCAAAGTAGTAGGCGTCTCCCGCGAGCAGCCCGGGCTGGCCCGGTGCGCGGATGGCGGTCCCCGCCCCACCCGGCAGGGTGAATGTGATCTCCTCACCCGTCGCCCGGACGTAAACATGCATCACCGCGTCGATCGCGTCTCCTGTCGCCCAGGAGCAATCGCGCCAGACGATGTACCGGTCGTCCGCTGCCAAAAACAAGGCCTGCCGTCCGGGTGCGGACGCTTGCGCGAACGGTTCGCAGGTGCCGCTTTGCAAGTCACATATGCCAATCGTAGAGGAATGAAATGAAAATCCGGACGGCATGTCGCCGTTGTCGACCAACCCGTAGTACAGGTTGAGATCGCCGTCCACCAGGCTGAAGTAGCTCTGGTCCATCTCCTCTCCGTGCGGCAACCGCACCTCCGCCTGGTGCGCGATCGCATCGGAGTAGGTGCTCCACGGGATCACGTCGCAATGGTACCGCAGCGTGTCCGGCACCGGCGTCGGCGTCACAGGAGGCGAAGTCGGTCCCGCAGTCTGGCGCGGCACTTCGGTCGCGGAGGTGGTCCCGGTGGTGGTTTTTTCCAGATGGCGGACCGCAAGCGAGACGATGTCAACCGTTTCCTCGACCCCGAGCGGGACGGACGATCCGTCCCGCAGGAATGCCCGCAGCGTGTCGTCCTGCTCCACCTGGCGCTGAAAATCGGGCGAGTCCGCTGCCAGCAGCCGGCCGAGCAAAAAGAAAGACGCATCGAAAGAGGACATGTACGACCGGTGGATGCCCGCCGGCGGATGTTTCTTGATGACCGCCTCCATGAGCTGGATCCGCTCCGCATGCGTGGTTTGGGCGATCAGCTGCTCATTCGCGAGGATATACTCAACAAAAGGAAACCGGAGCCGACCGAACGGTTTGTCCGCCTCCATCCCCGCACGGTCGATCGAACGGTACAGCCGGATCATCGCCTGCGCGGCGTCCGGACGGCTGTAGAACGCCTGAAACGCCGCGTTGCGTTCCTCCAGCCCTCGCATCCCTCCGGCATACACGGAGTCGAACAAGAAGATGTCCCCGGCCATCGGGTACATCATACAGGTCACCGCCAGCCCGGGCGTGGAGATGGACGCAAGCACCTCCGTTGGTACAGCGATAGCGTCGAGCATCTGGGTATGGGAGGTGAACGTGCGCCAGATTTCCGGGGTTTTGTCCGGCGTCACGGGGTAGACATACGCGTCATCCGCCAGCGCGGTCGCATACCATTCACCGGGCGCGTTCGTGGGGAGGGTGGGTTCGGTGGGAAGTAGAGGGGTCGTGGCCGCCGGTTCCGCGGGTGATCCCGGAACGCTGCACCCCGCGGCCAGCAGGAACGCGATCGTCAAAAGCAGCGGGAGTATGCTCCGAAGAATCCGTGCTTTTATGTAGGGATTGCGGACCTTCTGGATCGCCATTGAGATTCTCCTCTCCTACGGTGCGCTTGTATCCACAACAGATGATAGCGCTGTTCCCTTACGCAGTCCGGACCGGCCGTTTCACATACACCTCCGGCAGGGTGCCTCGCCAGAGTGCGTCGTACTCCGTCTGCATCGCGGCAAGATATTCTTCCAGCCCGAGGGATCTCGCACCCGCGACAAACGCATCCCATTCCGCGTCGTCCCGGACATCGCGTTCGCCCAGGATAAACGCCGTGATCGCCTGACGGCAGTAGGCGTCGATCGACTGCTTCCACTGTGCGCACTGCTCCACCATGTCTGGCTCGAACCAGAACGGAGGCAGCGCGCATGGAATGACATATTCCTCATACAACCGGGTGGCATTGTACAGGGAAAGCTCCAGATCGTGGATCGGATTGCCTATGCGGTCGGTCGCGGGCTGTGCCTGTGTTGTATAGCTGCCGTATCGGTTCCACATGCCGGGAGTCCAGGTAGGGGACCAGTAGGAATAGGACGGGGAATGATTGATGGTGATCCACGCATACAGCGCGGGGCCGCCGTCTACCGCTCGGGTTCCGGCGGGCGGAACGATCCAGTCAACGTCCTTTTCCCCGTACCGGCCGCGCCAGTAGACCTCCTGGTCATACATCGTATCCATCCAGGCGACCGCAAGCGTCGGTTTGGAGGAGGTAGCCGGGATCGTCGCGATCCCGGGGGAAACCCCCGTGGCATAGTGGTCATAAAAGGAATTCCGGAATCCGTCGGGACCTTGAAGAGGCGCGACGATCTCATAATCGTTACGGATGCGGTGGTCGGTCGCGGCATTGTGCATGCCGCCCCAAGAACCGGACGCGACGGTACGACCGTCCTCAAGAGCAACCAGCGTTTTGATTGCGTTTTCGTCGTTGGTCGGGTAGTTGGGGTCCATCAGCCCTTCTTCCATCAGCTTGCTGAGGTACTTGAGGCCCTCGCGGTAACTGTCTTCCACCATGGCGCAGTGGATGACGTCGTCCTGCTGGTAGTACCCGTCCTGGTTCGTCAAGGTAAAGGCATTCATCAGAAAATCCGTCGGCCGTGCATACCAGACCGAACGCTTCTCCGCACCGGTCCAACCGACTTCGTCCGCGCAACCGTTGCCGTTCGGGTCGTTTTCGACGCACCACTTGATGTACGCATAGTACTCGTCCGTGGTGGCGGGCATCCCCTTGCCGGTGGCCTCTTCGTACTTGTCCAGGAAATCGGTGAGGATCCAGTGGCGCATTGCGTAGGCAAAGGGATACAGCCCGACCAGGTTGCCCTTGGGGAATGCGTAGATATTGCCGTCGGGTGCGGTGATCGCCTCGCGGGAGCCCGGGAAAGCGTCCAGACATTCTTTCATGCCATACCCGTACCAATCGATCCAGTCGTTCAGCGGCAGGAGCGCGCCCTGGCTGCCACGGCGGTACAGCGTGGCGCGATCCATCTGGATCAGGATGAGGTCGCCTGTATCCGCGCCTGCAGACAAGTCGGCTTCCAGTTGAGCCGCCGCCTCCCCTTCCTCATACAGCAAAAATTCAACCGAAACGTTGGTGCGTTCCTGCAGCCAGTCGGTCAAGTGGTTCTGCCCCGCTTTGTACGAAAAGACATGCGGACTTTTCGTCAGCAGGACCCGCAGCGTCAGGG
>JAAYKS010000466.1 GCA_012522285.1 Clostridiaceae bacterium
CCAACGACGAAAAAGCACCCTGCGCCGCGCCAGCCGCCACGGAGTCTTCCGCCGCGGTCCCGGCCATGGAGTCCGTGGACACACCCGCGGTCCGGACCATCGAAGACCTGACCGCGTTTTTCGGGACTACACCTACACAGTTCGGCAAGACGCTGCTGTATCGCGCGGATGAAGAAGTGGTCGCAGTGATGGTGCGCGGGGACCGGGAGGTCAACGAGACCAAGCTTGCGAACCTGCTCGGGTGCATCGAACTGGTGCTCGCGGATGCCGAGACGGTGGCGGCCACGACCGGCGCGCCGGTGGGCTTTGCCGGACCAGTGGGCATGCAAAAACAAGTGCCGCTCCTGGTGGACCACGAGGTCGCCGCGATGCGCGACTTTATCACCGGCGCCAACCAGGCCGACCGTCATCTGATCCATGTGGACTTTACCCGGGATGTACAGGGCGCGCGGGTCGTGGACCTTCGTACTGTCGTGCCCGGAGACGCCTGCCCGCAGTGCGGCGCTCCGCTGGAAATGTGCCGGGGCATCGAGGTCGGTCACATCTTCAAGCTCGGCACTCACTATACGGAAAAGCTGGATTGCACCTATCTCGACGAATCCGGCAAAGCCAACCCCATCGTGATGGGTTGTTACGGGATCGGGCTCAACCGCACCATGGCCGCGGTCATCGAACAGAACTGTGACGAAAACGGAATTGCCTGGCCGATTGCAGTCGCACCGTATCACGCGATCATGGTACCGGTCAACGCCGCCGATCCAGTCCAGACCGCGCTCGCTCGTTCGATGTACGATCGGTTGGGACAGGCGGGTGTGGAAGCACTCCTGGACGACCGGGACGAGCGCCCCGGCGTCAAGTTCAAAGACGCGGACCTCATGGGAATTCCGCTGCGCGTCACAATCGGACGCAAAGCTCCGGACGGCATTGTGGAGCTCAAGGATCGCAAGACCGGAGAAGTCACCGAACTGTCCGCTGACGATGCGATCGACCGGATCGTTAACACGGTACGCGACGCGCTGTCGTCGCGCTGATCCCCCAATCGGTTACAGCCCTTCCAGACGCACCGTATACTTCGGCTCGATTTCAAACCGCCGGTTGGCCAGATAAGCCAGCCGGTGGTTTTTTTCGATCCCTTGAAACAAAAGCCGGGTTGCGAACAGCTGTTGCCTGCGGACCTTGCCGCCGTCCGTCTCGAGGAACCGCCGGTTGTCCGCATTTCGTCCGTAGAGCCCGTCGCCCAGTACCGGATGGCCGAGCCAGGACAGATGGGCGCGGATCTGATGGGTTCTGCCGGTCACCAGCTCTACCTCGAGCTCCGACACCGGTCCTGCCCCGGAAACGTCCCATGTGTGAAGGAGTCGCACCCGTGTGCAGACCGGCAGGCGTCCTGACGCAGGAGCGTCATGTATAAAGACCCGTCCGCCTTTGTCTGGTTTCTCCAGCCAGGCGTTCCGGGTGCAGAAACCGTCGGACCCCGCATCGGCTGCATCCCATACCCCGAGCACAAGACACCGATAGGTTTTGACAAGCCGCTGCCGTTCCATCAGGTCGAGTGCCGCCTCCAGCGATGCCCGGCCGAATGCGAGCATCACCAGTCCGCCGGTTCCCTGGTCCAGCCGATGACAGAGGGTGAGTTCCGGGGTGCCGTATCGTTCGCGTAACAAGTCGACCAGCGGTGTCCCGAGCACACGGGCACCTGCGTGCACCGCCATACCCTGAGGTTTATCTACAATGAGCAGATCCGGACCGCGGTAGATCTCCCGAGGTTCGTATGCTTCATGGGAGGGTGTGGTTTGGAAGGTTGACGGGAAAGAGACAGAGATGTCGTCCGGCTTCAACGTGAGGCTCTCGTCCGGCAGATAGACCGCCACCTCGTCTCCTTCGGATAGCGTAAGATCGGCGGTCACCCGTCGGCCGTTGATCCGGATGTCTTTTTTCTTGAGCGTACGGAACACGATCCCGGGAGAGAGGGCGGGCTATCGGGCACACAGGAGGCGCACCAGTTTCTTTCCGTGGTCGGAGGCTTCTACCGTAAACGTCTGCATGATGATTCCTTCCCGGGTGTCCCTCCTCTTGACGCGGAGGTCTTTGCGGGGGGGTGGGACCGTTTCGGACGCACACGGTACCATCCCCGTCAGGCATATGATATAGTAAAACGCGCCAAGACAAAACGGAGGAGGACGACCCGACATGACAATCAAAGGTGCGGCGTTTGCCAGAAAGACCGCCGCGATGCTGACCGCCCTCTTACTCGTCTCTTTTGCCGCGGCCTGCGACGACTCCGACTGGAACTGGCCGCAGGACATCGACCCGGCCGCGATTGCCGCGGACATCGGAAGCACCGATCTCCACGGGTACACCATCGCGGAGAAACCGTCCGACACGTTTGCGGTGGTGATGGCTCCCAGCAGCATATTGCCGGAGGGCGGCGCATTCGTGATCGAAATGTACCCGGACACGGCCCCTCGAACGGTCAACCACATCTCGACGCTGGTCGGGGCGGGATTCTACGACGGACTCAAGTTCCACCGGGTTTCCCACGGGTTTGTCATCCAGGCCGGGAGTCCTTTCGGAGACGGCACGGGTGGGTCCGGCAAGACCATCAAAGGGGAGTTTGCGGACAACGGCGTCAAAAACGACCTCAAGCACAAACCCTATGTGGTGTCGATGGGGCGACTCTCCGGCACGGACGCGACAGCGTATGACTCCGCGGATTCGCAGTTTTTCATCTGTCTGGCGGACAACTCCGCCGCGTTGGACGGCGCGTATGCCGCTTTTGGTAAAGTGATCG
>JAAYKS010000467.1 GCA_012522285.1 Clostridiaceae bacterium
CGCGTATGGAAGCCGCACTCGTAGCGGTCTCGATAGAAGATGAGCCCCATCCCGCGCACATCGCCTCGGAGTGTGGACCGGTGGACGATTTGGAGTCAGTCCACATCCCCGCGTGTACCTGAGCGATATTTTCGAACCGCGGCACTCTGCCGATGTCGTTGATCGAGGCGGAAATGACCGCGTTTACCGAATGGCTGCCGTCCTCCGCCTACCGCCACGCCCACGCGCCGGAACTCGAGGTGTATCCCGACCGGGACGACGCACGGGTCGAGTTCTGGCTCCCGATCGAGCCTGTCGACTGAGCGTACTTCGGGATCAATCCCGGCGCTGTGATCCCATCTCCGCCGCTGTCGCCGCCGCTCGGCTCTGCATCCGCTTCAGCGCCTGATTGAACGCGGATGCGGTTCGCTTGTCGTGGACCCAGAGTACCAGTTGGACGGTACAGTCGATCACCAGGATCGACAGGCCCAGCGACACCCCCATGGAAGGGGAGGTGAGCACGCCAGTGAGCGCGAGGACGGAGAGGATGAGGACCTCGAGCAACACAAGATGGAGAATGCTCCGAAATATTGTCTGCCGGAATGACAGTTCCTGTTCGGAATAGTAGACGAAGAGGGGGAGCGACGCGATCGCCCCAAACAGAAGCGGAGACCAGAACGCTTCATACCCGAAGCGTACATCGGGGACGGATGTGGTCCCGATCAGCGCCATCGCCGCGGTGATGCAGGGAACCGAGACGAAAAAGCTCATCATGACCCGTTTCACAAAAAATGTCTTAAGGTCCATCTTGGCGCCCTCCCAGTACGACTTGCTTGACCGCGGGCACATACTGCCGCGAGATGATGATCTTTTCACCGCTTTTCATATAGGCGGTGAAACGTCCATTCAAGGCGGGGCGGATGCAGTCCAGCCGGAGCAGATTGATCACGAAAGATTTGGAGCACCGGACGAAATGCCGGTCGCGAAACGCGTTTTCCAGTTCGTACAACCGGATCTTGAGTTCGTAGGCGTGCGAGCGGGCATAGGCGTATACCCGCTCGCCCGCGGCTTCAAAGTAGGAAACATCGGAAAGATCGAACGCATAGGTTCGATCTCCGATGTTTCCGGTCAATGTGGTGTCTAATGTCAGTGCGTAGGAGCGGAGGCGCTCGATGGTCGGGGTGACCGCGACACATTCGATGACCAGCCGCTCGGCGGCCTTGTCCTGGACGGATTGGATCGCAACCTTCATTTACCGTATTCCTATTCGATGGCGGGCGCGCCGGTGTCTTGCAATATGCTGTCAAAGAATGAAACCACAATACCATTCACCGTTTCAATACACACTCTTGCATCGGTCGTGCCCACACCCAGTTTATCTGCCAATAGCGGGGAAAAGAGGGGCAGGTCGGTAAAGTTCAGGTGTCCCGCGCCGAGATAGACTGTTTCATACGCCTCCATCGCTCCGCGCGTCGCGTGAAAGTTGTCGTAACCTTCCCCGTCGAATGCAAGTGACGATTCGTAATGGTCTTGTGCGTACACATTGAGCAGCGGAACGGGATACGGTTCTTCGTTGAGCACCACGGCACCGTCTTTGAAATCCACTTCTTCTCCGAGCATTGTGCCGTCCAGCACGATCACCGCGTCGATGTCGGTGCGCTCCCGGCCGAGCTGTGCGGCAGTGGCGCCTCCGAGGGAGTGTCCGAACATCCCGATTTTGTCGGAATCGATGCGTGAGAACAGCGAGTCGGTAGGGGTTTGCAGGCTCTGCGCCAGGAGGGTATCCAGCACAAAATGCGCGTCTGCGGTCCGCAGCTGCATCCATTCCTGGGTGGTCCGGTAGGTGTCCTCGGTGTTACCGGTTTCATGTGTTCCATTGAGTTCGGAGGCACGCTGGAGAAAAGCGGCGTCCGCGAAGGTCATCGTCCCGGAGGTGTCCCGGGTGAAGAAGGCCTGGTAGGTGTGACCGATGCTGGCGACGACAAACCCATGGGAAGCCAGTTCCCGGAAGGTAGAGAGATTGCTGCCGGAAAATCCGAACGCGCCGTGCGAAAACACGACCAGCGGGCAGGGCTCATCGGCCTGTTCCGGATACCAGAACTCGACGGTCAGCGAGCGGTTCGATCCGTCTGTGGCGAAAGGATCCACCCGCGTGGAGTCGGTCCAGGTATGACGGGCCGTTCCGATCGCGTAGTCCCCTGTGGGTACAGGCATCTCGAACGGGGGACAGACGATGGCGAGCGAGAGCGCAAAGACAAAGACCAGGCTGTTGCCCGCAAACCGTGTCACTGTTTTGCGTGTGCGGTAGGTGGCCTCCCGTTTGCGGACGAGAACGACGATGCCTGACACGGCTTGTATCAGCAGCACCGCGGATAAGGCCGCAAAGCGGAAGCTCCAGTCCAAGAGGCCGGTGGCGACCGACACGACGAACAACGCCAGCAGTCCGATGCGGACGATGGCTTTCTCTTCCCGGTGAGGGGTTCGGGTTTTCAGAGACCAGACGAGGAAAAACGTTTCCAGTGCGAGCAGCAGTACCAAAATCAAAATACCCATGTGAGTGACCTCCCGTTGTTTTGCTGTCCCGAGTATTGCGTGGGGAGTGTCGGGATGCAATCGAATCCGGACAAGTTGCGTTCCGGGAGGATCACTTGCATGGAATGGACTGTTTTGCGTTCCTCAGGGGGTGGCAGCCGCGGCCTGGAGGGCGTCGTTGATCGCCAGCAAAATCACCTTGCTGCTGTAGGTCGCACCGGCGATCGCATCGATTTGCAGCGACTGCGATTCGACCACCAGGCCGGGGATTACTTCCGCGGCTTGGCCCTGCCCGTTGAAATGACGAACCAGGTCGATCTGCTCGATCCGGTGTTCGCGGAGGGTGACATCCACGGTGACGAGGACCGGGAACACGTTGTGTTTGCCCCGATACACCCCGTCGGCCAGCTGTGTCAAGTCGGGATCTGCCACATCGATGTCCCGCAGCGCTTCCAGCTTTTTACCGGATTGGGAAAACACAATTGCCCCTGCGGCGATCAGCAGCGCGACGACCGCCAGCAGGATCAAGAGCACCTTGACGGATTTTTTCATATACGGACCTCCTCTGTCACAGCGCGCGCAACCGGTCGACGATCGATTCGATCTGCTGATCCCGCTGGGAGGAGGACCAGTTGACGATCCCGCTGGACAGGAGCTCGGCTCCGTTGGACTTACAGCCGGCGCGGATCTGTCGAACCGCGTGGTTGCCGCCCATCCATGCTTTCTTGAGATGTTGCGTGACAAAGCAGTGGACCGGCTTATTCGCAAGCCCGGGAAGGCGGGAGAGATAGAGTTTCATGACGGGAGCCAGGGAAAACGCGTGTACCGGAGAAGCCAGAATGACGACGTCGTACGGACTCGGATCGGGGGCCGTTTTGAGCGTAACCGGAGTGCCGGGTTTGATTTCGCTGCTGACCGGTTCCACCTGTTCGATTTGAACGGTGTGGCCCGCAACGGCGAGTGCCTGTTCCACCTTCTGTGCGACGGACAACGTGTTGCCGGTATTGGAATAACAGATCACGCCGACTTTCATAATGGTTCTCCTCTCGGGCCCTTTGGGTCCCTTTTGGATGATGCGGCGCGCAAATCGGGCTGTCAAGATGTTTTCATGTTTTTCCGCACGGCATCCGCCGCTTAGAGCCCCGCGGGTTTGCAGATGACTTCGAGCACCCGGGTGTCGAGAATGTGGTCGGCATGTGCCGGACGCAACAGCAGGACCGTATCCGCTCCGCGGCCGGTGCCGCCAACGGACAACACGGGTTCGCCATGGGGGATCAAGCCGGCATCCAGCGCCATGACCGCGATTTCGACCGCGACTTTGGTCCCCTGGCCGAACATCCGCAGGGTGTGCGCCATGATTTCAGCGGGATAAGCGCCACCGAGGCGGTTGCTGATCCCGCGTTCCACGCCGCTGAGCACGTGGGTTCCCGTCAGGACGCGGATCCCCACGCCCGAGAGATCCTGCCGGGTATTGTCGGACATTTCGTTTTGTCCGGGTTCCACAAACCCCTGTGCATGCGTGACGCATACGACGGCCGCACCGGTGCCGGCCAGCTGTCGCGCGGTATCGCCCGTGTTGGACGCGACCACGATGTGGCGGATGCCCCGTTCCGCCGCCGTCTGCCGGGCGCATGCGATGGTTTGAGCGGTGTTTGATTTTCCAGCACTAGGGAAATACATGTCTTGCCCCTCCTCAGGTAATTGTCTTTCCAACCATTATAAAGGAAGACAACCTGGAGTACCCGCCCGGATTGACGTCTGGCGCAAAGGGGGTATACTGTTCGCCATGGATCATACGAATGTCAACAAAATACTCTGTTCCACCGGTGCCATCGGATATTATCCGGTCAATCCGGACGCCGGCCTGATGCTGGATGTGTTCCCGCGCATCACCGCGGATGGGTACGAGGTCATGATCGACCGCGCGCTTCCACCCAATGCGGTGCCCTGGAGCGCGCGCCTCCGGGAGGCCGGGATTCCGGTCGGGATGATGCACATCGGCAAGGCGACCGGCGAGCTCTTTGCGACCGACGATCCGGACAGCCACGCCGCGGGACTGGCCAAACTCGCGTCCGACCTGGACATCGTCCGGCTGTTCGGGGCCCGGCAGGCCGTGCTGCATTTGTGGGGGTACCCCGGCAACGACCGCCATTTCGGGCGGACGATGGCTTCGTTCGAAGACGCGTTGCTGCTGGCTGAAGATGCGGGAGTGGAACTGCTGGTGGAGACCATTCCCTGCGTCGAGCGTCCGCTCGCCGATCGGCTGCGGACCTTGCATGACGCGTTTCCGGCGCTCCGGTTTACCGTCGATTCCCGTCTGCTGGCGCTCCAGGAGGCGATCGGATCGGTACTGGAGGCCGACTGGCTGTGGGAC